>QKGK01000430.1 GCA_003250455.1 Chloroflexota bacterium
CATAATCTCGGATTAAAAGTTGACACCTGACCGGAATCCTTCGGTCAGGTGTTTTATTATTCCTAATTGTTCAACCCTCAGGCCGCCACCGAACGAATCTCCCGGTAGACAATCCAGGCGATCGCCACATACGCCAGCGTCTTGGGGATCATCAGCATCCCCACCATAGGGACGGTTTGCACAAACAGGATCACCGGGGTATAGAAAGCGTAAGAGAGCAAAATACACACCCCCACCCAGACAAAGGTGCGGTCTTTTTCCGCCAGCGCATCCCGCAGGATCAGGTACGCGGCGCCCAACCCCTGCACGATCAGGAAGGCGTTGCGGTAAAGGGAATACGGCTGCGGCGGGACGAGGTTATTCCACTGGTTTTCCGGGAAAGCCATATATACCAGGCGGGCTACCCCCGCCAAAAGCAGCAGCCAGCCAAACCACCCCAACGGTTTTTCAAACCGGCGGGACCAGGCAACCAGCACCAGCATGTAGAAAAAGGTCACCGTGACGGCCGTGGAAAGCGCCCCAATACCTACCAGCCCTATGTCTCTCCCAAACAGGGAAAAAGTTGCCTCCAGGTCTCCAAGCGCATAGGCCACCACCCGGAAACCGACATGGCCGGTATCGCCCAGGGCCAGCAGCAAAAACGCCCAGACAATCGGCGCGAAAATCCGCTGGTACTCTTGCGATAATTGTGGCTTTGTTCGGAACATCAGGGCAACCAGCCAGTAAATCGCGATCAGGTAGCCTACGTTAAATAAAATTTCCACCCACATGCGGGTTGTCTCGTCCATCGGCACATCTCCTCAAATGACCAGTTTTTCCTATTATAGCGGCATCGTCCTTTCTATACGAGCTAAATCTCCTTATCCAAATGCACCTTTCACAAATTTCCCGTAAATAACTTAGATTATAATTTGGGTAAGAATTATCTAATTATCACAGTCTAAGGAACATTATGAGCCATACACCAAGAAAAGTCACCGAAATCATCGAGCCGCAGTACGTCATCGAAGGGGCAGACGTGCTGTTGAGGCGTTCTTTTGGCCCCAGCAGGGCCAATCCCTTCGACCCTTTCCTGCTGTTCGACCATTTTGCGTTCAATAACCCCATTGAAGGCCCGATTGTCGGCTTTCCCAACCATCCTCACCGCGGCATTGAGACCGTCACCTACATGCTGGAAGGCAATGTCCGCCACCGGGACAGCCTGGGAAATACCGGCGTGATCGGCCCTGGCGCAGTCCAGTGGATGACCAGCGGGCGCGGCATCATGCACGAGGAACTCCCCAAGCGCGGCCCCAACGGACGCGTTAACGGGTTCCAGTTATGGGTCAACCTGCCCGCCGCCCAGAAGATGAGCCCGCCGCGCTATCAGGAATTTTCTGCCGGCGAGATCGTGGAGATCGAGCAGCCAAGCATCACTACCCGCCTGGTAGCCGGGGATTTTGCCGGCAAAACCGGCCTGACCACCGACATCGCCGCCCAGCCGTTGTACATGGATGTCATCCTGGAACCGGGCAGCGAATTCCACCACGATATTCCCCGCGGGCATACCGCAATTGCCTATGTATTTGAAGGAGCAGCCCTTTTTGGAGTGGATGACAATAATGACGGCGAATTTGTCGATGCTGTCAAGATGGTCGTACTGGGAGATGGCGACTCGCTGCGGGTGCAAACCGGCGCCAGCAAACACGTGCGCTTTATGCTCATCGCCGGGCAGCCTTTTGGAGAGCCAGTTGTCCCATATGGCCCCTTTGTGATGAACACGGAAGCGGAAATCCGTCAGGTGTTTGAAGATATCCGCAACGGCACCTTTGCCAAAGAACCAGTTTAACCAATACGTTAATTAAAAACTGGCGAGAAGGTTATCTCGCCAGTTTTTGTTATCATTACCCAATCAAGGTATTCCAAATTCATTGAGGGGGATCCCTGTGGCTGTCTCCAGGAACTCCTGGATCACCTGCATGGTGTTCAGATCCAGCAGCGGTTCGTCCGGGTATTCCTCCGGAGAGACCAGGTCCATTCCATGCGCGCCGCCGGCAAAGATGAACGTGCGGCTGGATTCCCCGGGTATCGACCGGCATACGTCCGGTGATTCATAGTCCTTGACCGCTGCCAGGCACCACACCGGAAAGCCGGACTGGTCGATCATCCCGGCAGCCTCGGTATAGGTGAACGCATCTGTCAGATAGTTCCCCGGAGACAAGGACAGCGCACCGATACACGTACCGCCCTCCCCGGCATCATTGAACAGGTAGCACCCGTCCACCGCCCCATCTGCGCCGATGCTGGCCCCCATGCTGATCACCCGGTGCGGGTCGGTCTCTGCCAGCGAAG
>QKGK01000437.1 GCA_003250455.1 Chloroflexota bacterium
CTGGGAGCTTTACTACATGTCTTTAAGTCCGTCGTGGTTCCCACTTTTACCTACAATACCATGGTGGTGCCGGAAGTCGGCCCGCCGGATAACGCCATCCAATACGGCGCGTTTACCGACCGCAACATGATGGCCGAATTCTTCCACAAAGACATGCCCGCAGACCGGCTGATGGGGACCATCGCCGAGACCCTGCGCAAGCACCCCACCGCCACCCGCTCCGGTCACCCGGTGCTCTCCTTTGCCGGGATCAACGCCGACCAATATCTGGAAAAGCAGATCCTGGCCGAACCGCTGGCCCCCATCGCCGCCATGTACGACGAGAGCGGCTATGTGCTGCTGTTGGGTGTGGACCACACCGTCAACACCAGCATCCACCTGGGCGAACGCCTTGCCAACCGCAAAAGCTACCTCCGCTGGGCGCTGCTCCCCGACATGGCGGTTGCCTGCCCCAATTTCCCCTTCTGCTCGGATGGCTTCGAAGACATCCACCCGCTGATCGAACCCTTCACCCGGAAAGCACAGGTCGGCAACGCTGTCATCCAGGCCATCCCCCTGCCGGAACTTGTGGACAGCACCCGCCAGTTGATCCAGGCAGACCCAACTGCCCTGCTCTGCGAGCGGACAGACTGCCTCTCTTGTAATACCATCCGGCGGGATGTGTTCGCCAAAAGAGAAGCCAAAAACAACCCGCCTTCATAGAAGACCACCGCGATGGACAAAAACCCACTCGAAAAGCATCTGCCCAAAAAACCCAACTTCTCCGAGAT
The DNA here is from genome assembly GCA_003250455.1 of Chloroflexota bacterium. Classification (GTDB taxonomy): domain Bacteria; phylum Chloroflexota; class Anaerolineae; order Anaerolineales; family UBA11579; genus UBA11579. The sequence goes on from QKGK01000437.1 coordinate 771, forward strand.
GACCCTGGGAGAAAAGATCCATTACTGGTGGTCGCGCCTCCGGCTGCGCGCCTTGTATTACGGGCGCAGGGTGATGCCCCCGGTGAGCAAAGAACGTATTTCCGAAGTGCAGCTCCAGCTGCGCGATTCCTCCACCCCAGACTTTGACTATTTTGTGCTCGTGCTGCTCTCGTGCATGATCGCCACTTTCGGCCTGCTGATCGATTCCGCCGCCACGATCATCGGCGCCATGCTGGTCGCCCCGCTGATGTCCCCCATCCTCGGCATCGGGCTGGCATCCATCCGCGGCGACACCGACCTGCTGAAGAACGCACTCTCCGCCCTGCTGCGCGGGGCCTTATTAGCCGTGCTGCTTTCCGCCGTGATCACCCTGACCAATGACATGCTCCCCTTTGTCCTCATCGAGGATCTCCCTACTGAGGTGCTCTCCCGCACGCGTCCCACTCCCATCGACCTGGGTGTGGCCCTGGCGGGCGGTCTGGCGGCCACCTTCGCTTTGGTGCAGCCCAACCTGTCTGCTGCCCTGCCTGGTGTGGCCATCGCCACCGCCCTGATGCCGCCGCTGTGCGTCATCGGGATTGGCCTGGCTTCCGGGGATTGGGCAGTCGCCCGCGGCGCCACCCTGCTTTTCCTCACCAATGCGGTGACGATTGCCGCTTCGTCCACCTTTTTATTCTGGGCAACTGGCTTCCGCATGGGGCGCAAGGCCGGAGATGGCCGCATCCCCCGCAGTCTACAAATCTCTATCCTGCTGATCATCGTCCTGCTGGCCCCCCTCGGCTGGCAGAGCTACCGCTTCGTGCAGGAAGCCAACTTCACCCGCGAGATCAAGACCGTGGTGAGAGAGGAAGTAGTGAATGTTGGCGGCCAATTGGATACCCTCTCCTGGCAGGAGCGCGCCGAAGACCATGTGCTGGTAATGGAGATCACCGTCCTGATCAGCCATCCCCTGACATACGATAACAGTGTAGAACTGCAAAACGCCATCGCCGGAAGGCTGCAGCGCACCGTGCAGTTAAAGATCAACCAGGTCTATGTCGCCCAGCTGGACCCATTGATCCCGCCCACCAACACGCCCACGCTCCCGGTGCTGCCCACCGTCACCCCCACACCGACCGCCACCGCCACCCGGACGGCCACGCTCACACCAACACCAACCGCCACCTTCACCGCCACACCGACGATGACCTACACCCCCACGCCGGAAACGGCCATGATCCTCAGCACCCAGTACAAGGTGGAACTCCTCGCCTTCCCCGGCGGCCCGGTCATCGGCAGCCTGTACCGCAACCAGACCTTCCAGATCCTCTACCAGTCGCAGATCGTGGACGGCTGGGTATGGATCCAGATCCAGGACCAGGAAGGCCGCGTCGGCTGGGTGCCGCAGTTCCAGGTACAGCAGGTCACCGAAACGCCGGTGCCGTAACAGATTACCTCCCTATCAAGACAAAACATCTCCTACCCCGGTTTTATAGGCAGGCTTCTTGCACTTGATTCAAATAAATCTCTTATGAGGGTTTTGCGTTGCGCTAATCCTGCCGATGTTATAATTTCAGG
>QKGK01000060.1 GCA_003250455.1 Chloroflexota bacterium
GGTCCTGCCCTGGCCTCCGTGATATGGCAAGTTGACAGCGCCCGCGATATCGTGCCTACGAATCCCGCAGATGCGGTGGAACTGCTAGAAAGCAGCATCGACCAGGCGCAAGCGGCCCTGGCCGATATCCGGCGCCTGGTTTACGGTTTGCGACCGCCGGCACTCGACGAATTGGGGCTGGTCGGAGCGCTGGAGCAGGCAGCCCTGAAGCACCAACAGACTTCCTTTGGAGCCAACACTACCATCGATGCGGTGGATCCACTCCCTTCACTGCCGGCCGCCGTAGAAGTCGCGGCCTATCGCATCATTCAGGAAGCGCTTAAGAACGCCATCGAGCACGGGAAGGCTAAGAATTGCCTGGTCTGCCTCACTCTTGGTGACAACCCTGCCGATGGCGGCTCCGCTCCAGGCCGCCTCTGCCTCATGATTCAGGACGACGGGTTGGGGCTACCTGAGGTTGTCAATCCAGGTATCGGGCTGGTCTCGATGCGCGAACGGGCGGAGGAATTGGGAGGCACGTTTGCGATCCACCCACGGCAGACCGGGGGGACAGAGGTCGAGGTATGTTTGCCGTTCAAATAAGGTTGTCTAGAATAATACTGCACACTTTTTCCTACAAAATGTGTTCAGCTTGCGGGATCTCGGGGCGCTTCTTTTTCGGTGAACTGGCTGCGGAGCAGCGGGGGTGTGATCAGCGTCGTAATGATGACCATCCCGACCACCGCGGCAAACACATCCCCTCCGATCAGCCCTTCCTCAATTCCAACGCTGGCTACAATCAAGCCCACCTCCCCACGGGAGATCATCCCCATCCCTAACTGGATCGATTCCTTGTTAGTTAGACCGCCAAACCTGCCACCCAGCCCGGAGCCAATGAGCTTCGAAACGACCGCCACAGCACTGAGCGCAGCCATCAACCAAAAGGATGCGGCGGAAAGCGAGAACAGGTCCGCGGAAAGCCCGATATTGATAAAAAAGATGGGCACAAAAAAGCCATAAGCCAGGCTGGAGACCCCACCCCCAATCCGGGCGCGCAGCGGGCTGCGGGCAAAGAGCAGCCCAGCTAAAAACGCCCCGGTGATCGCGGCCATCCCCCCGATGACCTCCGCAGTCCAGGCATAAAACAAGGCGGTCACAATGACAAAGGAGATAGTCCCCTGGCTGATAGGCAAACGGTCCACCAACTGGGTCAAGCGCGGCAGTGCCCACAAACCAAACAAAACGCTGATTACAAGATATCCAACCATACGCAGCAGGATCAAAGCAACCCCCAACAGACCCGCTTCAGAACTGTTTACCACCACGGCGATAAAGATCGATAGCCCTAAGACTACCAACACATCATCGACAACCGCCGCTCCCAGCAAGCTTATCCCCACCCGGCTGCGCAGCTTTCCTAACTCCATGAGCGTCTGGGCCGAGATGCTCACGCTGGTCGCCGCGATGATCATCCCTAAAAAAACACTCGGCTGCAGCTCATATGCAAATAAGGCTGCCATTCCATATCCCATCCCCAACGGCGTCAGAAAACCCAACACCCCGGCGAAAGCAGAAATCTTCCCTGATTTCAACAAATCCGAAAGGTGCAGGTCCAACCCGGCCATAAACATCAAGAACAACACCCCAAACTCAGCAAAATGATGGATAGACGATTCAATATGCGGGTCGGTGAAAAAAGGCAGATGCAGGAAATTCACCGCGGTCGGACCCAAAATGAGCCCGGCAACCAGTTCCCCCAACACGGAAGGTTGCCCCAAACGGTAACTCAGGTACCCGCTGGCTTTCGCAGCCAGGATCATGATCACAACGGCTATCGTAAGTTGTAAAAATGGAAGCATTTTCCTCTCCCTCTAGTCCGATGGTTTGCTCATTCCATACACCTGGCTGACCGGCACGACAAACAAAAACCCGGTGTTTTCCTGCGACAAATCCCCCACCACAGATTCGGTCGCCTGCACGAGTGCATCCACCTGCGTTTGATCGTTGACTACAGAAAACAAGGTCCGGTGATGTTCTTCGCTGCTTTTGAACAAGTCGCTCAAGCTCGGTATCAGGGGCAGGTCGTCTCGAAAACCCTTCCGGCGGACCCGACCCAGGCCGGTGCTCTCTAAAATGGTGATCCCCCGGGCTCCGGCGTTCTCCCAGGCATCCAGCACATCCTGGCACTGATCAATATCGTCGATGACAAATACAACTAAAAAATACATTCTATCTTCTCCTGGTCAGGGTTGGGATCATCAAACAGGTTACAGGCTTTCCCACCGGTTCGAGGCCGCGCTCCGGAAGATGGCATCGATCACCTGCATATTGGCAACCGCATC
>QKGK01000312.1 GCA_003250455.1 Chloroflexota bacterium
ATCTTGAAGCAATCAAATATCTTCTAACCAAAGCAGGCAACTATGGTATCCAGTGAAGAACGACTCAAAGTGTTAAAGATGATCGGGGAAGGCGTCATCAGCGTGGAGGACGGCCAGCAGCTCCTGGCTGCCCTCAGCAGTCAGACAGCCACCAAACGGCGCGTCCGTACTACCCCTGCCAGCCCGAAAGACCCCCGTTCGCTGCGGGTGCGCGTGGATGATTCATTCGGCAAGCTCAAGGTCAACGTGGTATTGCCAATGGCGCTGGTCAACGCCGGGCTGAACATCGCCTCCAACTTCATCGATGACATGACCAACCAGCATGCCATCGACCTGACCGAAGCGATCCAGTCCGGTCAGACCGGGCAGGTGATCGACTATTTTGACGATACAGACGGAGAACACGTACAGGTGTTCATCGAATAACAGTATATTTAAGGAGAGACCATGAATACAGAATTGACCGAACAAACTTTTAATGTTGGATCCCCGGCGAAATTACGCGTGCGCAACATCCGCGGCAAAGTAGAACTGATCCCCGGAGCAGATGGTGTCATCAAGGTCGAAGTCACTACCCACCTGGACGATGGCAACCCGGACTATACCCGGATCGAACTGACCCAGCACGGGAACGGCGAAGTGGAAGCAGTGGTGCGTACCCCGGAAAACAGCTTTGGCATTTTCTACCGCAAGCCGCTGCGGGTCGATCTCAGGATCGAAGCACCAGTGCAAAGCAACATTGACGCCAAGATCGTCAGCGGAGATATCCACGCTCACGGGTTCGGCGGCGAGCTGCGCCTGGCTTCTGTCAGCGGCTCGCTGCACCTGGCAGACCTCTCCGGTACGCTCGACCTGGATTCGGTCAGCGGCAAGATCAAAGGTGAGAATCTCTCTGGCAAGGGGCACATATCCGTTGTCTCCGGGCGGCTCGAGCTGACCGATTGCGCCTTCACTTCCCTGAAAAGCTCGACCGTCAGCGGTACGGCCAAGGTGCAGACCAGCATCGCCGAAGGCCCCTATAAGCTGAGCGCAGTTTCCGGTTCCCTGACGCTGGCAGTCCCCGAAGACACCCACTGCGACGCCTCCGCCTCGGCGGTCAGCGGGCGCTTTTACACCGACCTGGACATCAGCCAAAGCGAGGTCGGCAAGCGTAATTGGAAAGTGCGCATCGGGCAGGGCGGCACGCTGGTCAAAATGAGCACCGTCTCCGGCAAGATGCGCCTGGTCTCCTCATTTGAGGCTGCCGGCTCCGTCCCTGGTACGGTTCAAATGTCGCACACCGCCCGCAAGGACGTACTCAGCCGCCTGCAGGATGGTGAGATCAGCGTGGAAGACGCCCTGAAAGAGTTAGGGTAGTTGGATAGTTAGCTTTGTTAGTCACCTAGTAACCAGGCGCCCAGGAAACAGCCCACAGTTTACAGCAGGTAGTTTACAGTAGAATTGTACCGTCCTGAATAGTGTTGACACTTAGATAGCTAAACCCTGGCTAGCCAAGGCATGGGCAGCAAGGAGTACAGCAGGGATCTGATAATCCCGGTAAAATCTGGCACCTATTCCCAGGTTCAGGCGCAGCCACTCCAGTCGAGATTTGTCTGCATCTGAACCTGTTTTTTTGGTATGTTAACCTCCATCTGTGTTTATCCGTGTGTATCTGTGGTTCATTCAGCATGATCCCTGGTTACTTGGTGCCTCATTACTTATTACCCAATGCCTGAGTGACCACCAGACCAATTTGAATTACAATATCTCCATGCACCAATGGCGACTCTTCCTTATCGTGATTCTCAGCATCTCGCTTTCCGCCTGCGGGCCTACCACTGCTGCCCCTGCTGAACTCACCTCCTCTCCCGCACAAATCCTGCCCACACCTCCTCCACCCGAAGAGCTTCCCACACCTGCCCCCACTCAAACCCCCACCCCGGATGCCCCACTGGACGGGCAGACCACCTTTGCGGTCATCGCCGCGGTGCAGGGCAGCATCGCCACCATCCAGCTATGGGTGCAGCAGGGGTTGAGCGTATTCGAGCGGCAGGCAGTCGTCCGACCGCTGGCCGAGACCAGCGTTGCCCCGCTGGGAGATATTCTGCAAAACTTCACTCCGGCCCCCGCACTGGCCGAAAGCTGGACCCAGGCCGCCGATCTCCAGGCGCAGTTTTATCCCCTCCTGCAAAGCTGGATCGAAGGCGAGATCGACGACACCGCCTTTGGACAATCCCTGGACAACCTCACTGCTCAGACCGGGCAGATGATCACGACCGCCGAGGAGATTGCACAAACACAGTTAGGGGTGGACACCACGCTTTACGGGCCGGACTACACCCTGGCGAACGATATTGTCTTCGTACTCAGCCCGCTGATCGGGGGAAACACCAACCCACAGGATTCTGCCCCGCAGGAGACTAGCGACCTGGTCGTACAGCAGCTCATCCCCTTCACCTACTCCTTTGCTGGGACAGACATCTTCACCGTGATCGGCTTGCTCGAAAACACCGGCAGCACCGCGCAAAGCGACGTTGAGATCGAAGTTCACTTTTACGACGACGAAGACACCCTGCTGGGCGTCACCACCGGGGTGCTGGCCGCTTCCACGGCGCTGCCCGGCCGCGCCTATCCCTTCAACGCTTCCACCATCACCCAGGGGGAAGAGAAGCACCTGTTCAACTGGACACGCTACGAGACCCGCATCCTCGCCCGGGAAAGCGATTCGGTCACCTACCAGGATTTCACCCTGACCGCAGCTTCCACTGAAACCACCTCACTGGGCGAGATCACCCTTGCCGGCACCCTCACCAACAGCGGCTCTCAGACCGTCCCCGTAGGAGTGGTGCATATTGGGGTGGCCGCATACGCTGCAGATGGCAGCCTGATCGGGGTGGGCACTGGCACGGCAGCCCTGCTGGCCGAACTCACTCCCGGCGGGTCGGCAGACTTCCAGGCCAGCATTGCCGCTCTCAACGGCGAACCGGCCAGCTATCAATTCTTTGCCGAGGCAAGCGACTAACACAATCCATTTCCACCTAAAGAAATCCAGGCGCGTGAGAAACGAATCGTCATCACGCGATATTGACTTTAGCACCAAAAAACCGTATAATAATAGAAAAGTACTTTGTTCTAAAGAGTTCACTTCTAAAAAGTGTTTGACAGTTAATGGAGGTCAATCATGTCGCAAAAAATGAGTCTGAAAGAAGCCGAACGTAAAGTTTTCCACACTACCACCAACGATGGGCTGTGGGATATTTTCCTTGGGGGCTATTTTTTGATCTTCGTGATTGCGCCATTTCTCAGCGTGAGTCTTGGAGATTTCTGGAGCACTGTGGTATTCCTCCCTTTTTGGGGATTGCTCTACTTGGCAATTAGAGCAGTTCGTAAAAATGTAGTTGCACCCCGCATTGGAACTGTAAAATTCGGACCAATCCGCATCGCCAAATTAAAGCGGTTCTCTTATATCATGCTTGGAATCAATATTGCAGCACTCCTGATGGGCATTTGGGCATCACTAAACTTCGCCAAGGTTGGTGGGATGCCTTCGTACTTCATTGGGATAATATTACTGACCGGGTTCAGCCTTGCTGGCTCGCTTCTCGATATTCCCCGACTGTTTTTTTACGGCCTCCTGCTTGGTCTGGCCCCAGTGGTTGGCGAGTGGCTGTGGAACAATACTAATGTCACTCATCATGGATTCCCAATCACCTTTGGGACGGTTTCCGGAATTATGATCCTGATTGGAATCATTCTGCTTATCCGTCTGGTGCGCAACAATCCGGTATCTGAAGATTATTCAATGGGAGAAGAGTAATACATGCCCGATGAACCATTCACCTCAGACCAGCATCCACTTGCTGATATCGACACCTTGATCCATACGCCTGCCCGGTTAATGATCCTGACATATCTGTATGTGGTTGAAAGCGCTGATTATGTTTTTCTGAACCGGCTGACAGGATTGACATGGGGCAATCTCTCGACCCATCTCACTCGGCTGGAGGAAGCAGACTATATTGAGATAACCAAAGAATTCAAAGACAAGAAACCAAACACCATCATAAGTCTGACTGAGAAAGGGAAAAAAGCGTTCAAGGAATATAAACAGCAAATGCAGCAAGTGCTCGATGATTTACCAGATTGATCCTCAAACCCGGGTAATTGAGGATTCTTTACGTAAGTAAAAAATCTGGGAGAACCTGCATAGCTCTCCCAGACAATTTTATATCCCAGACCATTTGCATACTATTGGGCTGAACTACCCAAAAATATCGCGCGCACCACCCAGATGCGCCGTAAACCAGAACTTGTCGCCGGTTTCCAGGCCCAACAGCACCCACTCAAACTCGATCGCCTGGGCATAGAAGCGCGCCCGCGGCAGAAAAACCTCCATCCCCGGGTAAGCCTCCCCAAACATGGAAACAAAGCTCTCCCCATAGTGGCTGATCATCGTGCCCAGGTCCAGGGCTGGGTCGCCGATCCCGGCAACGCCAAAGTCGATGATCCCGCTGATCCCGCCCTGCGCCTCATCGTACAGGATATGGTACGGGGCCAGGTCGGCGTGGATCAGGGTTGGCTCATATGTAAAATTGCGGTGGTCCTCCAGGGTGCGGTCAAAGAACGACTCCGCCCAGGTTACCTGATGTTTGAGCAGCAGCGGGTAGACTTTTTCTTCCACCCGGCCGCGGATCTCCACCCACTTCCGCCAGGTAACTGGCGCCAGCGTGGTGGGGATTTCCCAATCCAGGTCGTCAATCGGGGTGGCGTGCAGGTTGTAAAGGAAGGCTCCCAACTGGCGTGCAACCTGCTGTCGGGTATTCTCTTCCATTTCCAGCACGTCCTGGCGCAGGAGCGCCTGCCCTTGCAGCTTGGGGTAAACCGTGCTTCCCGGTCCGCGGTACACCGGCGAAGGCACCGGCAGGTCGGTCCGGGGGCGCACCAGATCAAGGATATCCAGTTCCAGGTTAAGGATCTGGGCAAAGCCATCATTCTTGGCAAAACGGAAGACCAGCTCGTGATTGATAATGACCACATCATTGATCAGCCCCTCCCGGTTTTGCTCCAGATGTTCGATCTCCAGGTCCGGCATGATCTTGTGGATCTTCTCGCGCAGTTGTTCGTTAGACATAGAAAATTCCTTTTAATAATTAATCTGTTGGGGACCGGTCAACGCAATGGTTAAAGAAAAAAACCGGAATAACGTCCATCCCGGTTATTATATCCAATATTTTGTGAACAGCTCTGGTTTTTAGAAAAGCAGTTCACAAGACTTTTGCAAAAACCACATCCCATGGAAGATGGGTGACCAGACTTTTCTCAGCCAGTCCAATCAGGTGACAGCCCTGACCAAGATAAAAATCCACCGCCGACAAAGTCGGATTGGCGTAAATCAACAAAGACTTTCCGCCCTGATCTTTTGCATGGGCTTCCAGTTCACGGAACAAAACCTGCCCAATCCCCATCCGACGCACAGACGCACTTACAAACAAAGCCACCAGTTCTATCGAACCATCCTGCTTTTTCGGACCTGTCAGGCCAAATCCCAAAATCTGTCCCTCCTGTTCCGCCAGCAATAAATATCCACCCTTCTCCACCTCATGCTTCCAACTGTCCACCCGCCGCTGCATGCCCGCCTCATCCCAATCCGGGATATTATCCGGTGGATTCAGGGAGATTTTCTCTAATACCAGCCCCGTCCTATCGCTCAATTGGCGCGCTTTGTACACAGCTTCTACTGTTTCCTGGCGGTTCACCTGGCGCAGCATATCAATATTCAGGCTGGGGTATGATTTTATATGAAAATCCATCGAACTCCAATTGATAAAAAACCGGGATGAAATTCATCCCGGTCAAAATATCTTATATGTTTTGAGAATTTACGCACCCTACATTTGCTTGATGATCTCGTCACCGAACTCGGAGGTGGAAAGCCTGTCAGCCCCATCCATCACGTTGTAGAGGTCAGCGGTTACCCGCTTGGCGCTAATCGCCTGCTCCATTCCGGAGACGATCAGATCAGCGGCTTCATCCCACCCCATATAGCGGAGCATCATCGCGCCGGAGAGGACTACCGCGCCGGGGTTAGCCACATTCCTCTCTGCGTTTTTCGGATCTGTTCCATGCGTGGCTTCAAAGATGGCGGCACCGCTCTCGTAATTGATCCTGCCTTCGGGGGCAAACCCAAGCCCACCGACCTGGGCAAACAGTGCGTCTGAAAGGTAATCACCGTTCATGTTCATGGTTGCCAGAATGTCGAACTCGCGGGCACGGGTAATCGTCTGCTGGAAGACGATATCGGCAATCACGTCCTTTATCAGCAGCTTTCCAGCCTTCAGAGCGGCGGACTGCTCGGCATTGGCGGCGGCTTCATCCTGGGCATCTTTGGTGCGGTTCCACTGCGCCCAGGTATATACCTTGTCGCCAAACTCGCGTTCCACCAGCTCGTAGCCCCAGTTGCGAAAAGCCCCTTCGGTGAACTTCATAATATTCCCCTTGTGCACCAGGGTGACCGATTTCCGGTTATAGCGCAGCGCATAATTGACCGCCGCCCGTACGATCCGGCTGGTGCCTTCCCTGGAGACTGGCTTTAAGCCAATCCCGGAAGTATCGGGAAAGCGCATTTTGGCAAATTCTTTGGGGAATTGTTCCTGGAGCAAAGCTTTGAAGGTTTTATTCTCGGAGGTACCGTTCTCAAATTCGATCCCGGTATAAATGTCTTCCGTATTCTCCCGGAAGATGACCATATCGACATAGTCCGGGTGATGCACCGGAGAAGGAATCCCGCTGAAATACTTTACCGGGCGCACGCAAGCATACAGATCCAGTTGACCTGCCAATGCTTCATTCAGCGCCTGGGTATCGGCACCAGCCGGAGTGGTCAGCGGGCCTTTGATCCCTACCAGAAACTCGTTAAAAGCCTGCACGGTCTCGTCGGGCATCCATTCGCCCCATTTGTCGTACGCCTTCTGCCCGGCATACACTTCCATCCAGTACAGTTTGCGTTTGCCGCCGTAGGCTTTTTCCACTGCGGCGTCAACTACCCGCACAGCAGCCCGCCAGATGTCCGGGCCGGTGCCATCGCCTTCAATAAAAGGGACAATCGGGTTATCCGGAACGTTCAGCACGCCGTTGGTATTTGTGATCTTTTCGCCATTTTCTGGTACATCAATGATCGTATAGCTCATGGAAGGGATACTCCTCAATTATTAATTGACAATTCTAAACATACGTGGGGCAGCTATCTCCGCCCACCGCCAAGACTCTGACCCTAAAATTATAATCTTTCTTACCCGGAGTTGGGAAAACTCCCCCTGTTAAGCGCTAAAAATCATCAGGATTTTTGAAAGGTTACGCAACCACAAGTACCTTGCTACTTCCCTTCTTTTGTGTTAATTTTAATCCATCAGCTGGCCTTCAAAAAAGGAGTATTAAATGGTGGTCTTTGTTTGTATCTTATTGGCCTTTATCCCCGCCTTATTTTATTCCTGGATCACTTATTGGATGGACCGCTACGAAAAAGAGCCGCGCATTTTATTGGGCGGCGTTTTTCTTTGGGGGGCAGTTGTCGCCGCGGGCGGTGCGTTTATCCTCAACACCATTTTCGGGGTAGCCATCTATGGTTTCACCGCCGACCCGCTGATCACCGATATTGCCACCGGCTCCATATCCGCCCCGCTGGTAGAAGAATCCCTCAAAGGTTTTGCTGTGCTGATCGTCTTCCTCCTCTTTCGCAAGGAGTTCGACTCCGTGCTGGACGGGATCGTTTACGCGGCCATCGCCGCCCTGGGTTTTGCCGCCACCGAAAATGTGCTTTACATGTTCCAGTATGGCTACACCGAGACCGGGTGGGAAGGCGTGTGGTTCATGTTCTTTTTGCGGGTAGTACTGGGCGCCTGGAACCACGCCACCTACACCGCCTTTACCGGCATGGGGTTGGCAGCTGCCCGGCTCAGCCGCAATACACTGGTTAAGATCATCGCCCCGATTGCCGGATTTACCGCCTCTATCTTTGCGCACTTCCTCCACAACACCCTGGCGGTTTTCGCCCAGGGAGAAGGCGGGCTGGCAATGCTGCTGGTTGTCGACTGGCTGGGCTGGCTGTTCATTTTTGCTATCATGGCCTGGGCCATCAGCCGGGAGCGCATGTGGATCCGCTTCCACCTCAAGCAGGAACTGCAAAACGGGCTGATCACCGAAGACCATTATCAGGTCGCCATCTCCCCCTTCAAACGCGGTCTGGCCACCCTGGGCGGCCTGGCAACCGGGCAATACTTCAGCACCAAAAAATTCTACCAGCGCTGCGCTGAACTGGCCTACAAAAAGCAGCAGATCGCCCGCCTCGGCAGCAGCGCCGGCAATACCATGGACATGGTCAACCAACTGCGCGCCGAGATCGTCCAGCTTGCGCCAAAGGCAAATACATGAAAAGCATCCCGGAAATCATCCTGCAAAACCGAGACCTGCTCCAATGCGATTGGTGGACACGCTTCGATGAATTTTCCACTGATCAAAGCTCAGGCAAACCGCGGCCATACGTACAAAAACCCGCCCCCGCAGAGGCGCAGCGCATCGACCTGATCCCCTTCGAGGAACTCACCGTCGGAGATACCAGCGTTAAACAGGTTATCCGGCAGCGTCGCAGCCTGCGCCATTTCTCCGCCGACCCCCTCAGTTTGGAGGAACTCAGTTTTCTGCTGTGGGCTACACAAGGGGTCAGCCAGGAAATTCAGGATGGCGGAGTCTCCTACTACCGGCGTACCGTACCTTCCGGCGGCAACCGTCACCCCTTCGAAACCTACCTGAGCGTGCATCATATCACCGGTCTGGACGTTGGCCTGTACCGCTATCTGCCGCTGGATCACCAACTGGTCATCGAAACCCTGGACCCGGAACTG
>QKGK01000448.1 GCA_003250455.1 Chloroflexota bacterium
TATGAGCCGATCTTCGGCTACGACCTGGAAGAATTCGATACCCAGTTAACCCCGGGTTCCATCTACCTCGTATCGGATGGGTATTACAACCTGACCAACCCGCGCAGTCTGGTCTACGATACCGACCAATTATTTGAGCGCTTCACCGTTGAGCAGCGGGAAATGATGGAGCAGTTTGCTCGCTATCAGCAGCCGGATTGGGGACTGCCGAAGATGCAGTTGGTGCTGAATGGGGTCAGTGGTGCAACAGCGCTATTGATTGTGGTTTATTGGGGTGTTTTGGGGGTAAGGTGGATATTGCAGCAGCGAAAAGCCACTATAGAACATTAATCCTTAACAGATTCATCACTTTCAGGATGCGCGGCTGTGTCATGTGATCGCTGCTCCTCTCGTCGCAAGCGGCGCAGGAACCCAGGGGTATTGAGGCCGCGTTCGAGCAGGTAAGTGATGTAATACTGCATCAGGATTTCCAGCTCGTTGGCAATTTCGGGGGCGATCTTGGCTATGGCAGCCTGCCGGTAGCTGCTGCGCTGGAAATGGCGCAGGTATTTTAACGCTCTCATCGAAATGGCCACGACGCCGCTGGTATCTTTGACTGCATCCGGGGAAACAACACCGCCCAGGGCCGCAGAGAAATATTGATTCTCCGGCTGGATCTCTTTCCCGCTGACGACACAGTTCTGCAGTTCCGGACGGAACCCCAGCAGCTCAAGCAAGCGGATCTCATAATAGAGGATCACCAATGCTGGGGGATCACCGCGGTTCAGGCGGGCGAAAGTGTTCTTTAGAAGGGAAAATATCGGCGCGTTCTCTTCCTCCTCCAGTGAAAAGCGGTCCACCAGTTCCACTGCATAAGAAGCATAGCCGATATTTGTTAGATTATCCCGCAGGTTGGGGTAGATATCCTGCGCTTCTGCCTGGGTGACCAGATACCAATCCCTGCCGGTGGCGAGGAGAAGGCTGGTGTGTGTGAAGGGTTCCAGGTGCCCGCCTTTACGGGAGCGGACCTTGCGCACTCCCTTGGCGATGGCGCGGATCTTTCCGTTCTCCCGCGTGAAAATGGTCAGGATGCGGTCTGCTTCACCAAAATCCTGGTGCTTGAGGATTATGGCATCCGCGCGAAAGGATCGGGGTTTTTGCGGCATAGTGAGATTATATCAGCAGGCCGGGGGAAGGGCGGGGAAGAATCAGGGAGCAAATGTCTGGTTGAACAAGGGGCGGATCAGCTCCCAGCGCGGCAGCAGCACCTGAGCGCCGGCATCCGTTACCCAGGGGGTTACCATCTCGCGGGAAATGGTGGTCAGCTCGATGTTGCCCTGGCTGGCGCGCAGCAAAGCGAGGATCAGCCGGGGCTGCTGCCATATCGGAATGTTGGTATCAACGACTTCCAGACCGGCTATGATCAGGTTGGGGATCCGGATCCACCCAGACGGGCGCAGCAGCTTTTGCAGGAAAGCCTGCAAAAAGATCTGTCCCTGTGCCATACGGAAGAAGTCGTCCGTGCCGGAGCGGTCGCGCACAAATGCCAGCGCCTGCGTACCATCCAGATGATGCGTTCCAGGCGCGTATCCGGCGGTGGTTTCCGTCAGCGTGATGTCGATCCCCCCGAGCGCATCAATGACCAGCGGAAATTTCTCCAACTGGATACGAAGGTAGTAATCCGGTCGGATCTGGAAGTTGAATTCGAGCGTGTCCATTGCCAGGATGATCCCGTTTCCGGGGGCTTCGCCTTCGCCAAAATAGTGGGCGGCATTGATCCTGTTCTCTCCATAGTTGGGTATCTTCACCCAGAGGTCACGCGGGATAGAGATGCCTTTCACTTCGGCTGACAATGTATTAACCGAGAGCAGGATGTTGGTATCGCTGCGCCCGATGGCTGTGTTTTCGAATGCACGGTCAATTCCCAGGATCAGGATGGTGTTTGTGGTGGGGAAGACCAGGTATAGAATGAACAACCCAACAAAAGAAGCCAACCACCAGATCGGACGGGGAAGCTTTCGTTTGGGTTGAAGGGGGATTGGCTCAAATGGATCAGGTGCGTACCGCTGGCTGGGCTGGGTTTGAGCAAATGGGGATGTACTCTGGTTATTTTCACTTGTTTTCATTGGGAAAGATTCTAACGGAATCTGGTAAAAGTGAGAAGGGGCATAATTTTTCTAAAGAAAGTATAAAAAAAGTAATTGCATCCCTTCCCGATTTCTGATATGATATTTGTTAGAGGGGTTTCACGGGTTACCCGCGTTGGGACTGGTAAATTCATTGCGAATCGCAGTGATTGTTTAGTTTAATTTATAAAATTGATGATTTAACGCCGATTAGCTATCTGGCTGACATGAAATGGAAATCAATTTGTTTCGTAGTTAGATAATAATTATCGAATAATAAATTTATCTGAATAGGTATTATAAGGAGAAAAATGCTTTCGTTACTTACCATCCTAAAGCAAGATGAAAGAGCCCAGGGGTTGGTGGAATATGCTCTTTTGATCGCTGTTATAGCCTTGGTAGTTGTTTTGGCAATGATGCTTATAGGCCCATCGATTGGGAATGCATTCAGTGAAGTTGGCTCGGCAATGGACTAAGATTTTTACGTGCTGGAATCAGGCTGAATTGGGTAACCTTTTTTATTTTTAGCCTGTGTCCAGCAGAGTGGTCCGGTTGCATACGCTTCCGGGAAAAGATTATTAACTATTATTTTGGAGGTCTATTATGTTATTTTTCAAAGAAAAAGGTCAGGGATTGGTAGAGTATGCACTGATCATTGTTTTGATCGCAATCGTGGTGATCATTGCAATGTCGTATCTTGCTCCCACCATCGGGAATATCTTTACCGAGATTGCCAATACTCTCGACGCATCTGTGTGATCTAGTTTAAAAATCTTCGAATACAAGAAATCAGAACTAATCCCTGGAAATCCTCACCTCTAAAGGTGAGGCTTTTCCGCGTGGGGGGAAAAATTCTTGCTGGAAGGGATAGCGGTTATTTAGGTTCCCAGATGTGGTACACCGCAAGGTTCCCGCTGGCGCCATCCGAGACGAACAGGCCTTTGATCTCAAAGCCAGTTTCGAGAGCCAGCGCGTGCAGTTCCATGTTGGTATACGCGTGGACATAGCGCAAACCCTGACCCCCACTCCGCCAGTCCAGCAGGTAGTCATTCTCGTCCAGCAATTCATCGTCCATTCCAATGCTTCCCCAGGACTGGATCCGTTCGGTGAGTTTGGGGCTGTTGAGAAATTGCCAGTTGGAATGGATAAAACGGCCATTTTTGGCAGTCAATGATTTTACTTTGCGAAGAAACTGCACCCGCATTTCGTGGCTGGGAATGTGGTGCAGCACGGCGAAACAAAAAACGAAATCGTATGCCCGGGAAGGAATGTGTGCCTCCCAGTCAGGGGCGGTGAGATCGGCTACATGGAACTGGGCATTGGGGATATTTTGACTGCGGGCAATATCGATCAGATTGGGAGAACTGTCTAATCCTACATAGGGGCCGGTGTGCCCCTTTTCAACCAGGTGGCTTGCCAGCAGCCCATTACCGCAGCCTAAATCAAGGATCGAAGCGCGGTGGGATATCGTTTCCGCTATGCGGATGACCCCCGGCTGCAACCGCTGCCGGGTTGCAGAAAAATGTTCGGCAAAGGTCTGGTAAAATTGATGATTAAGCTTTAGTAATTGGTTGGCAATTTCTGGCTGCATAAAATAATTATAGGGGATGTTTGCCCGGTTGCAAAATAGTTCACGGCATTTGGGCAAACCTGCCAGAAATGGCCTGGCCGCTAAAAATGGAAATTTATCAATGGATGCTTTTGAAGAACAAATAGATGACTGGAAGGCGCTCAAGCGCCAAACCGCAGAGAAAATGGCCCTGGCCCGCGCTGCACTGGAAGATGTGCGGCAGGGGATGAAGGTGTTTGATGCCATCCGCATTCACCCGATGACCTCTGAAGGCGGGGGGTATATTGGCAAGCATATGCTGGTAGCCGCCTACCGCGAGATGGTGGAAGCCGGGGAGCTGGAAGAAGACCCGTTGCTGCTGGCGAAGATCCGGATGAAGCCGACCCGCACCCAGTCCGGTGTGACGGTGGTTACCGTGCTGACCAAGCCGTACCCCTGCCCGGGGAAGTGTGTGTTTTGTCCCACAGATGTGCGCATGCCCAAAAGCTACCTGCCGGATGAGCCGGGCGCACGGCGGGCGCTCGTTCACCAGTTTGACCCCTTCGAACAGGTCTCAGCCCGGTTGGCTGCCCTGGATGCGGTTGGACATCCCACTGACAAGATCGAACTGCTGATCCTGGGGGGGACGTGGAGCTCTTACCGCAAGGATTACCAGGAATGGTTCGTCCACCGCCTG
>QKGK01000334.1 GCA_003250455.1 Chloroflexota bacterium
CTCTGAAAAGAATTCCTTTTCTACTCCCATCAACCGGTGCGCCATATAATTCCGGTAGTATTGGGTGGATTGTGCCCTGTCAAACCCGCCGATTTTATGGTCACATTCCTGATAAACCTTTTCAACCCAACGGGTAATGGGGAAATTCTCTGAATTGGGCGAGATTCCCTGCCAGAACATCTCCAGCAGCATATCTTCTTCCCCAAAAAGCACCTTTCCTTCGGCCCTTGCGGCTGATTTGCGCTCTTCAGTTCGTTTTGCCGGGTTGATGGTTTCCTTGTTCGCCTGAAATTCCGGAATCACCCGCAGAGAGGATTCCCCCCCATTGTCTTCCTTTGCGAGTATCCCTTTTTGAAGTAAGGCAGACACACTGACAGCCAACAGCCCGCCCGGAAATACATCGAACAGCGTTCCCACCTCCACTGCTGTCAGCCCCCGCCGAATGCCTCCCCCTTCAAAGACTAGTTGACTATGCGCAAATTGAACGGTTTGACGTTTTATCCAAACCGTCACTCCAATGCCCCCCAGTGCAAGCATTATCAAGGTAATTACCCCAGCAGATGGAAATATCCACGCCAATGCCCCAAACAAAATGCCAACCAAAAAGGAAATCCACCTGCCGGCACCGCGCAGCGCAGTAATTGGGAGATAGGCGCCCCCAACCACATTTGCCAGGATCACAATCCAATGCAGCCAGGGATCAATCATCTGTACCCAATTTCGAGGGGAAATCAAAAATAGCAAACTGCCCGGATGAGCGCTTACTGGCATTCACCTGGCTGGCGTTGGGCACAAAGCTGCCCTCCATCACTTCATATATCGGGATAATGCCGCTGGTATGAGTATGCAAGCCGTTCTGCGGCACGTTATATCCGCTGCACCCCACACACCCCCCGCCAGCTGTATCCGCCACACGGACGCCTTGTTCGGCTTCGCGCTCAATCCGGCACCCGGAACCACACACCAGCAAGTCCGGGCACTGCCAGCATTTTTCCGGCAGGCCGTAAGTCTGCGGCATTTCCTCCCGGTCACGGAAGCTGACGAACAGTTCGCTTTGCCAGATGTTTTCCCAGGGATCATTGAGGAAATTCCCGGCATCCACATAATATGATTGGCACGGCAGTACATCCCCGTTCGGCTCGATGCAGATCGAATATTCCCCGGCATTGCATTTTTTGGACCCAACTCCCAGCGCTACCGGCGACAGCCGGCAGTATTCCGTGGGGGTATACCAGAGGAATTTCATCCCGCGTTCTTCAGCCAGTTCACGCACGTGGGTGATGATCGCCGGCAGTTCCTCGGGGTGCAAGGCATTAGGGTGATCGAAACCTCCGCCGGAGTAGATCATGCCGTTCATGGCAAAGGTGCGGATCCCCAGTTCATATAGATAATCGACCAGTTCTTCCACCTGCCCGGCATTCGAGCGCATCAGGGTCGTATTGGTGATCGCATGCACCCCGCTTTCAATCGCAGTGCGGATCCCCTTGACTGTCTGGTGGAACGATTCTGCCCCCATCATCGCATTGTGCACTTCGGGCAAATGCGAACCCAGGGTCACCTGCACGTGGTTCAGACCGGCTGAGGCCACTTTTTGCATAAATGGCTTATGTCCCAGGTAACGCCCGTTGGAATTCAGGCCAATCACCATTCCCAGGCTGTCTGCATAGCGCACAATCTCGACAAAATCGGGGTGTAGGGTAGCCTCTCCTCCCGTCAGGATCACATGCGGGATTCCCAGAGAACGGATCTGATCAAATACCTGGTACCAATGTTCCAATGGAAGAGATGGCATCGCCAACCTGCTCACCTCGTTATAGCAGTGCGGGCATTGATTGTTGCAGCCATACGTCAGGGCAACATCGATCTTATACGGTGCGCCTGCCGGAAGGCTGAACAGCGGCGCTTCGTCAAACAACCCCTTTAGGGCACAGGTATAGCAGCCATCCGATTGTTCGGTAAGTGTCTCAACGACCTGGTATATCCTGCGGACATCTTCCCGCGAATCCGCCCTTGAAGCGCCATATTTTGCCCTGATGATGCGTTCAGCAGACGCTTGCCGCACCCCATCGAGTGCCAATTTGATCGTTTCGGTGGCACGTTCATTCAGGTGGATCACATCGGTCACATCCACAAACAGGATCCCGGTCCCATCCGCATTTACCCGCAAATGGAGACGCTTCTGGTACCCATCCGCATGGACGATCCGGTAGGTATAAAGGTCTGGTTCAATTGATTGATATGAGGCCAATCCCGCCTTGATTCCCACCCATTCGTTTCGGACAACCTCGAAGATTGCGTTTTGCTTTGTTTGCATGACACTCGCTCCACAGGAAACCTATAATCGTTAATCCCTATTAGTATAGAAGGGATTTTATCACCGGTCAATTGCCAAACCGGATAGAAGTTCACTAACGATAAAAAAAGCGCATACCGGAATTTCGATATGCGCCTTGTATTTTTTCAGACAAACCTAGCTATTATGTTTTTCCACAATCTTTGCCCAGGAATCCCGCAGTGGCACGGTCAGATTGAACACTTTGTGGCTTGGCGTGGTCTCTTTTGGGTCGAGGTAGAAAAAGCCTTCCCGCAAAAACTGGAACCGGTCTCCCGGTTGAGCGCCAGCCAAGGCTGGTTCAAGTTTGGCATTGGTCAGCACCACTTTAGAGTCGGGGTTAAGATTATCAGTAAAATCTTTGCCTTCGGGCACATCTTCCGGCACTTCGTTGAGGAACAGGCGATCGTACATGCGCACTTCTGCATCCACTGCATGCGCAGCAGAAACCCAATGGATCGTCCCTTTGACCCGGCGGCCGTCAGGCGCCTGACCACCGATCGATTCCGGGTCATAGGTGCAGTGCACCTCAATGATATTCCCATCCCCATCCTTGACCACATCCGTGCAGGTCACCAGACAGGCGTTCATCAGGCGCACTTCCCGCCCGGGGGCCAGGCGGAAGTATTTTGGCGGTGGATCCTCGCTGAAGTCGTCCTGCTCAATGTAAACCTCACGCGTCAGCGGAACTGTCCGGGTTTCGCTCTTTTCCTTGTCATGGCGGAAGTAATCCACCTCAAAGATTTCTTCCTTGTCCTCCGGGAAATTGGTGATCACTAATTTCAGCGGATTCAATACCGCCATCACGCGTTTCAAAATTGGATCCAAGTCCTGGCGGACGGTGTGGTCAAATAACGCGATGTCGATCATGCTGTTGGCTTTTGCCACCCCAATGCGATCTGCAAATTCCCGAACCGCCTCCGGGCGTACACCCCGCCGCCGTATTCCGGCAATGGTGGGCATGCGCGGATCATCCCATCCATCCACATGTTTGTCCTGCACCAGCTTGAGCAGTTTCCGCTTGCTCATCAGTGTATAGGATAAATTCAGCCTAGCAAACTCAATCTGCTGTGGATGATGAATCTCCAATGTATGCAGATACCAGTCGTACAATGGGCGGTGATCTTCAAATTCAAGTGTACAGATGGAATGCGTGATCCCTTCGATAGAGTCCGACTGCCCGTGGGCAAAGTCATAAGTCGGGTAGATACACCACTTATCGCCGGTGCGGTGATGGGTGGCAAACAAAATCCGGTACATCACAGGGTCACGCATGTTCATGTTGGGGGAAGACATATCCACTTTAGCCCGAAGCACCCTGGAACCCTCTTCAAATTCTCCGGCACGCATCCGCTTGAACAAGTCTAAATTTTCCTCGACGGACCGGTCGCGATACGGGCTGTTGACACCGGGTTCTGTCAGGGAACCGCGCATCTGGCGGATTTCCTCTGCGCTGGAATCATCTACATACGCTTTGCCCAACCGGATTATTTCAAGGGCAAATTCATACAGCTGGTCAAAATAATCTGAAGCATACAGCACGTCGCCATCCCAATGAAATCCGAGCCACTGGACATCTTCCTCGATCGAATTAACGTATTCCACGTCCTCTTTGATCGGGTTGGTATCATCGAAACGCAGGTTGGTCTTCCCGCCGTACTGCTCAGCGATCCCAAAATTCAGGCAGATGGACTTCGCGTGACCAATATGCAGGTAACCATTCGGCTCCGGGGGGAAGCGCGTGCGCACCTCGCCGCCAAAACGGCCGCTCTCATTGTGTTCGTCAATGATATCGGTGATGAAATTTTTATTCTCGCTCGTATTCTCGCTCATGCTATGCTCCAGCTTCAACGGATTTTCTCAATATTATCATTGCGTTGCCTAAACGCTCAAGGGTTTTCTCTCTTCCCAGCAAATCCATGCTTTCGATCAATGGAGGACTTACCTGCTGGTCAGTGATTGCCATTCGCAAGACACCAAAGACCTGCCCTACTTTTAATCCTGTTTCTTCTGCCATGTCACGGATGGGCTGCTCTATGTCCTCATGGGTAAACGCTCTCGCCGCATCCAGAATGACATACATCTTCTCAGCAACCTCAAGCGCTTGTTTCGCATCAATCCCCTTGACCACCAGGGATTCCACTGTTGGAGAGATCTCATCCTTCACGAAAAATTTCAGCCATTCGACCGCTTCATCCAGGGTCACCAGGCGCGGCTGCAACAATTCGGCAATCTTCTCCAGATCTCCCTGGGATACCTGGTAGCCAGCCTCCTCAAAGAAGGGAGCGATTCTCTTTGCCAGTTCAGGCACTGCCAGGCTCCGGATGTGCAGTCCATTGAAATGATCCAATTTCTTGAAGTCAATGGCGGCATTTTTGGGGTTTAACTTGCCAATCGAAAACTTCTCGATCAGATCCTCAATGGTAAAGAACTCGGTCTGGTCGTCAAAGCTCCACCCCATCAGCGCCACCCAATTCAATACCGCTTCCGGCAGATACCCGTTTGATTTCATATCCTTAATAAAGATCGACTCGCCGCTGGCTGCCATTGCTTCGGTATCCCGTTTGCTCATTTTCCCTTTACCGCTGGGTTTCAAAAACAGGGAAAGGTGTACCCATTCGGGTTCTACCCACCCCAAAGCCCGGTATATTTGGGCATGAAGCGGGAAAGTCGGAATCCATTCCTCACCGCGCAGCACATGGGTGATCTTCATATAATGGTCGTCCACCATCGTTGCCAGATGATAAACGGCCAACCCATTCGATTTAACCAGGATGGTATCATCCAGATTGGCATTCTCGAAAGTAATTTCCCCGCGGATGCTGTCCACAACCGTAGTAGTGCCCTCATATGGCATCCTGAAGCGCACCACATGCTCCTCACCGGCATCTACCCGCTTTTGGGCTTCCTCCAGGCTGATATGACGACATTTCCCCGAATATCGCAGCGGCTTACCCGCTGTTTGCTGCTCCTTACGGGTTTCATCCAATTCTTCCTTTGTACAGAAGCAGTAAAACGCATGCCCGGATTTGATCAGTTGCTTCGCAATTTCCTGGTAGAGGCTCTTCCGCTCTGACTGACGGTACGGGCCGTAGGGGCCGCCTACATCAGGGCCTTCATCCCATTGCAAACCGAGCCACAATAAGCTGGAGATCAAATCCTGTTCAGCGTTGGGGTCATAGCGCTTTTGGTCTGTATCTTCGATTCGTAACAAAAACTGTCCACCGGTCTGATGGGACAGCAAATAGTTGTATAAAGCCGTTCTGGCGCTCCCCAGGTGGGTAAGGCCAGTCGGGGAAGGCCCAAACCTAACTCGCATTGGCTGGCCTGGTATATATTTCGATTCTGGCATGGTACTCCTCAAAATTTATCAGATTTTTTGTCTCGCAGCGACACTTTCCACAAGCCCAACGCCCAGTAAAATCGAGAGCAGCGAGCTCCCCCCCTGGCTGATAAATGGCAGCGGCAGCCCGGTAACCGGCAGCAGCTTCAAATTCATCCCAATATTGATGATCGTCTGGAAAGCGATCAAAGTTGCAACCCCATAACACAGCAAAGCGCCATAGGAATCCCGTGCATTCCGGGCAGTATACAATATCCGGTAGATCACAAAAAACAACAATCCCATCATGATAAATGTGCCCACGAATCCCATTTCATGCGCTATGGAAGCAAAAATAAAATCACTCACGCGGACTTTTAGAAAGCGCAGCTGCACCTGGGTTCCCTGGCCATACCCCTGACCCAGCCACCCTCCGGAACCGATCGTGATCAACGCCTGGTTTACATTATATTGCTCACCGTAACGGGCTTCATCGTCTGTAAAAAGGAAGTTGGTCACGCGTTGCTTTTGATAATCCGCCAGGAATGGATAGGAAACAGAAATCAGAACAATAGCCACTACAATAAAGAGCACAATATGCTTCCACTTCAACCCGCTGGCAAACAGCAGGGCAGCCCAAATCACCATCAGAGTGATGGAAGTGCTCAAATCCGGCTGAATGAGGATCATCACCACCAGTCCCGCGGTAAGAATACTGCTCCGGATGATCCACGGAATCTCGCCGATCCGCTCCAGGTTGCGGGCAAAAAAATCCGCCATCACGACGATAATGGTTATCTTTGCCAGCTCGGAGGGCTGTACCACCGCAAAACCGACATCCAGCCATCGGGAGGATCCAAAGGCCGTTTCACCACCAAACGCCACCAGGCCAAGGAAAAATGCGATCATCACATACATTACCCGGCCAATAGTGGACCAAAAATGATAATCATACATGGTGGTCAGGATGATCAGCACAAAACCGATTAAAGCGAAAATAATTTGGCGCTGTACGGTATTGTTATCGATCAATTCCGGGTTCCCGGCAATGGAAGAATTGATCATCGCCACACTGAACACGATCAGTATGGCAACCGCGCCAATAAGCCAATAATCGAAGTATCGCCAGCTTTCTAGTCTCATACGCTATAGAAGGGGGAACGAAAACGAACTAACGCGATCTCCGCCGGTTCGCACTCTGAATTGGGATTTCCGCCAGCAGAAATTGTTCACGTCCATCTTGCTGCACCTTGATCTGAACAGCTTCTTTATCTACATTGACGTGCCGCGAGATCACCTCGATGATCTCGTCACGCATATCTTCCATTACACGCGGAGAAAGATCTGTTCGATCATGGATCAATACAAGCTGAAGCCTTTCTTTGGCTGCACTTGCGCTTTTATTTTTTCCTTTGAATCGATCCATTACTCGTTTCACTTTTAACCACCTCCCGGACGGATGATCTTCGAAAGCCTGCTAAAGAAGCCATTATCCGAGCTTAGATTCATAAAGGGCACATCTTCTCCAGTAATTCGGCGGGCAATATGCTGAAAGGCCATCCCGGCTTTGCTTTTTGGATCCATCGCTGCCGGAGTCCCCCGGTTGGTGCTCACCAATACACTGCCGTCTTCCGGAACAACTCCGATTAATTCGATCGCCAGTAGCTCCAGCACATCCTCGGAGTCCAGCATATCGCCACGCGCCACCATGGACGGGTTGAGCCGGTTCAAAATCAATTTCGCCGGGCCTTTTTCTTCCGCTTCGACCAATCCAATAATACGGTCAGCATCCCGCACCGCAGAAACTTCGGGGTTGGTAACTACCAGGACCATATCTGCGCCGGCAATCGCATTCCGGAAGCCGCGCTCGATCCCAGCCGGGGAATCGATCACAATAAAGTCTGCCTCATCACGCAGTTCATTGGTCAGGCGCACCATATCACTGGGCGAAACCGCACTTTTGTCCCGGGTCTGGGCTGCTGGTATCAGGTAAAGGTTTTCCAATCGCTTATCCCGGATCATGGCCTGCCGAAGCCGGCAGCGTCCTTCCACCACATCCACCAGATCATAAACGATGCGGTTTTCCAGACCTAACACAACATCCAGGTTTCGCAGCCCAATGTCTGCATCCAAACAAACAACTTTATGCCCCAACATTGCCAGGGCAGTCCCCAGGTTGGCGGTAGCGGTGGTTTTTCCCACGCCGCCCTTTCCAGAGGTGATCGTAATTACTTTTCCTGCCATTTATATCCTCAAAAACACGTCAATTTAGTCGCTTACCATCGGGCAGCCAGGGTTCAGCTACCACCTTTCCGTCCCGCACAAGAGCAGTCTCCGGCTGGTGGGAAGATTGCTCATTCGGTGAAATCGCAATTTTATCACCAATTCTCAGTTGAGTTGGCTGCAGCACCAGTGCACAAACGATCGCATCCAGGTTTCCATGCACGCCAGCATGCACCATCCCGCGCAGCTTACCCCAAACCACCACATTGCCTCCAGAAACAATCTCTGCGCCTGGGTTCACATCCCCGATCACGATCACATGCCCATCATAATTGATCCGATTCCCAGACCGGAGCGTCTTTTGAACCAATAATGCTTCATCACCATCTGCCGGAGGGCTCTTCTGCACTGGCATCTTGTGCTGCGCCGGACCCTGGTAAATTTTCGTTGCCAAGCCAAGCGCCTGGGCATTTTTTTCTGTTGTGGGAGAATTAGTCAGCACAGCCCACAGGGTCACACCATGATCCGAAAGCCGGTCTCGCAGTTTACCCAATGCCGCCGCCTTGATCACATGGTTATCCACATTGAGGATTAATTTTGCGCCGCGCAGAAAATCGCTCTGAGAGGAAAGCTGGTCTAATAATGCTTCTTCCATTTCAGACCAATTACCTTCACTCAGGGTTACCAGGAGCCCTTCACGTATTCCCTTAAACTGCACTTTTGGCTGCATGTAAACCTCAATTGATTAACCAATTGGCAAATTAATGTCAAAATTGATTAATAAACTGAATTATAGCATTAAGTCCTAAGGTGTGCCTGAGGCAGCATCGATCGTTTTCAGCTCAAAATAGGCTTCGATCATCTGGCGAACCACCGGCCCGGCAACGCTGGCACCTTCACCGCCGTTGTATAAAAAGGCCACTACTACAACTTCAGGATCATCAAAGGGAGCATACGCAAC
>QKGK01000002.1 GCA_003250455.1 Chloroflexota bacterium
AGAAAGGTAAACCCGATGATGTTGGCTAGCGTGTGTCCAAACCAAAAGCTGATCATGGCGACCACCAGGAACAGGATCATCCTGCCTGCGCCGCCGCCGCGGATGAAGTGGAACAGTGCGCCGTAAAAAGCGGCAATGAGCGAACCGAGAAGAATTGCTGGTAGGGTCATGAGACTAACCTGACTGGATTAAAAGATTGTTCCGGTGTGTGCACACCCTGGATGATCCCGCTGACAATGGCTTCTTCGCCGCGGTAGGCCACAGCGGCCTGCCCCGGGGTAATATCCGGCAGGGGACGGTTAAATTCTACCTTAATCTTGCCATTTTCCAGAGGCGTTACGCGTCCCGGTTCGAACCCGGCAGTATAGCGGGTTTTGATCTCACCCTCAAATGGTTCGCTTTCAGAGATGCCGGAAACCCAATTGACCGGTCCGGCAGTCAAGGTGGTCTCACCCATTTCGTCACGCGTGCCGACCACCAAAACGTTGCTGGCCTGCTCTTTGCGGATGACATACAGCGGTTCGGGGTGAGCGATCCCCAACCCTTTTCGCTGGCCGATAGTGTAAAACGCCAGCCCGTTATGCTCTCCCAGTTCCTCTCCGTTGATAGAGACGATCTTACCGGGCTGCACGCTTTCGGGGGCGTGCCGCTGCAAAAAGCTCTGGTAATCCGTCCCCGCCAGGAAGCACAGGTCCTGGCTGTCCTTGATGCGGGCGGCCGGAATCTTGTGCCGGGCGGCAATCTCGCGGACTTGGGGTTTGGTCAGCTCCCCGATGGGGAAGACGGCATGCCGGAGCTGGGACTGGTCCAGCGAGGAAAGTACGTAGGACTGGTCTTTGCGTGGGTCAATGCCGCGCAGCAGGCGCACCGGCTGGCCCTCTTCGCGCTGGACGCGGGCATAATGCCCGGTGGCCATGTAACCGGCATCCAGGGTTAGCGCCCGGTTGAGCAGGTATTCCCAGCGGATATGCCGGTTGCACATCAGGCAGGGATTGGGGGTCACGCCGCCGGTGTAACCGTCCAGGAAGTACTGCACCACGGTGTCGTGAAAAACATCTTTGGCGTCGATGGCATAAAAAGGAATCCCCAATTGGGCAGCGATCTGCCGGGCGCGCGCCATGGCATCCGGCGTGCAGCAGCGGTTGGCAGCTTCCCGGCCCGGTTCGCTCCACAGGCGCAGCATCATACCAAATACTTCGTATCCCCGTTCCACCAGCAGGGCGGCTGCCACGGAGCTGTCTACGCCGCCGCTCATGGCGACGGCTACCTTTGCGCCTTTGGGAAGTAAGATGGTCATATTAGAGCGCCCCCAGCTTGCGAACCCGTGCTACCGCATCGGGTAAATAGGCTAAAAATCGCTCCACATCGTCATCTTCGGTGTGGTGGCTGAGGGTGACGCGCAGCGAACCCAGCGCCCAGCTCTCTGGTGTGCCGATGGCATTGATCACAGAAGAAGGTTCCGGGTTGCCGGTTTTGCAGGCCGAACCGGACGAGCAGGCAAAGCCTCCGGCATCCAAGAGCATCAGCAGCTCGTTGCCGTCCACATGGTTGAAGATGAAGCTGGCATGGTTGGGCAGGCGTTCCTGCGGGTGACCGGTGAGCCGGGACTCAGGGACGGTTTCCAGCACCGTGCGGATCATATGGTCGCGCATTTCCTGCGTGCGCGCTTGCCGGGTTGCCCGTTCTTTCTGTGCCAGATGAAATGCCTCGGCCTGCCCGACCAGATAGGGGACATTGGATGTCCCGGCGCGGTGTCCGTTTTCCTGTCCGCCGCCGGTCTGGGTAGTCAGCAAAGGCGTGCCTTCCCGGACGATAAGCGCGCCGACCCCTTTAGGTCCATAAAGTTTGTGCGCGCCAAAGGAAATCATGTCCACGGGCATGACAGAGAGGTCCAAATGCAGGTGGGCAGCAGCCTGGACAGCATCGGTGTGGAAGATAACACCTGCCTCCCGGCAGACGGCACCGATTTCGGCAATCGGATTGATCGTGCCGATCTCATTATTGGCGGCCATCACCGAGACGATGGCGGTATCCGGGCGCAGCCGTTCGGCAACCGCTTGCGGACTGACCTGTCCATATTGATTCACAGGCAGCAATTCCAGGTCAAAGCCATAGGCAGCAGCGAGCTGCTCCGCGGTTTTGCTGACCGCGGGGTGTTCCACAGGGCTGATGAGGATGTGGTTGGCCCCCCGCGCCTGACGGGCGGCCACCGCGCCGCCGCGCAGTGCCAGGTTATCGCTCTCGGAACCGCCGGAGGTGAAAATGATCTCGTTGGGCTGGCAGGAAAACAC
>QKGK01000436.1 GCA_003250455.1 Chloroflexota bacterium
ATTGTGAAACACAATCGTGTTTCCCCCCAATTGCTGCAATGGATTTTAAATGGTCATCAAGGCGTATATTCCCTGATATCCCTGTACTCATCCAGTGAAATATCCAGTTTTTTAAGCCGTCGCCAAAGCGTCGTCCGGCCTACTTCCAGCAGGCGGGCCATTTCAGACGCATTGCCTTCACATATCTCCGCGGCATGCAAAATGGCTTCCCGCTCCAGGTCATCGAATGGCCGAATTTGCCCCTTTGCTCCATCGATTTCAGAAAGCTCTCCCGCATGCAAGATATAATCCGGCAGGTTGCCGGGCGTAATGATCCCCGAGTACCCCCCTTGCATCGCGGCGCGCCCAATCACGGCCTCCAGCTCACGAACATTTCCCGGCCAATCATACCCGCTGAGCAGTTCAATCACTTCAGGGTCAATTACTATAAAGTTTTTAAGCTGGCGCGATAAACGTTCCACAATCCTGTCCACCAGCACCGGCATATCCGCTATTCTCTCCCGCAAGGGGGGCATCATGATCTCATTTGCCCGGAACCGATAGTAAAGAGACGACCGGAACGAGCCCTGAGAGATCAGCTGCTCAAGATTGGCAGAAGTAGAAGCGATGATGCGCACATCCACCGGGACAGAGCGCTTGCTCCCAAAACGTTGGGCAATGCCCAAATCGATCACATTCAGCAAAATACCCTGGGCTTCCAAAGGCAATGTATGCACGTCCTGAAAATACAGTGTGCCGTGGTTGGCCAATTCAAACTTGCTCGGTCGTCCGCCCGGCACAGCGCTGGAAGCTCCTTCTTCAACGCCTAAAAGTTCCACGACTGCCAGTTCACCAGGATATGAGGAAGAAGGAAAGATCATGAATGGGCCATCCCGATGGTCGCTCATGTTATGGATCGCTCTGGCTAACGGGTTCTTTCCGGTACCAGCCTCACCCCGGATCATCGTGCTTGTCTTACTAATAGCCGCCGCCTTGGCGTATTGATGGACCCGGTGGATTTCATCCGATTCTCCGGGAAGATCATCCAAAGTCAGGCTGGCAAACGCCCCCACCTGGCTGTGCACCAACTTGCGGACATCTGTTTCCTCCCGGAGGGTGCAAACAATCCAAAGTAAATCGTCCTGACTCTGCACATAGCGGATGCTGACAATGCAATTGATCGAGCGGTCACCGGCAATAAAGGTGATTTCGCTGTCGGTGAGCGGCTTGCGCTCATCAATGGCATGGCGGATGAATTCGGGGTAGAGGAGAAATTCACGGATAGAGCGACCAAGCATTACATGTGCAGGAATACCCAGCACCTTTTCCGCCACCGGGTTGATATGGATCAAATTCCGGTCTGCATCCAATACAGCAATCCCGTCCGAGATGGTGGCAAGGATCGTTTTTATCTGGGTTAGCTGGCTGTTTTGCTCGACTAGGAGTTGATCGGATTGACTCTGACCTTCAACAGCTCGAGCACCGGCAACCGCTAGTCCAAGTGTATGAGGATGATATTGGTGAATGGGGCTGATGATCCCAAATGCCCCCAAAGGCTTGCCAAAGGGATTAAATATCGGTGCGGCTGCTTCTGCCAATTCGTGGTAGCGGGCTTGATAATGTTCCGCCCCAACAATACTTACCGGAACACCTTCGATGAGAGATGTGCCAAAAGCGTTGGTCCCAACTTCTGATTCAGATAGCGACGTTCCAGGGAAAATGTCGTATTCTTTCAGGATATCGAGAATAACATGGTCTCCCAACATATCCAGGATATACCCCGCACTGTTGACAAGCACCACTGCTGATTCTGATTTTTCGATGAACTGGTAAATATCTTCCAGCACTGGACGAGCCACCGAGAGAAGATCAAATGCGGCTACTTTTGAGGAAAGGAAGTGTCCGGTGCTTAAACGCTTAGGTGGCTCATTCTTATAGGGATTTTGACGCCCCGAGCATCGTTTCCAGGAATTTGCCACTACAAGGTTGACCAGCGGGAACAAATTTTGGTGTTCGATAAATTCACTCCAAGCCAAGAGTTGATACTCCAAATCCAGACTGTTGGTCATTTCTATTTTTCTAACACCTTTCCCCGGTCTAAGTTACACTTTGTGCCCTGGATTCGTCACCATAGGATCAGCGCTTCCGGGTAGGAGCCCGCAAAATCACCGGGAGAGCAAATTGGTTATTGCTTTCATTGATTCCCATGATACCAAATTTCCAGAAAAATAGGTATATGCACAGCTATGAAGACAGTAAAAATTCGCAAATTGGTTTGGTTCACCAGTATCCGGATCAGTTTTTGGGGT
>QKGK01000465.1 GCA_003250455.1 Chloroflexota bacterium
GATATTGACCAGGAATTCACCCCCTGCCTGGACAGGATCCTGGCGCAAGGGGTGGATATCAGCCAATATACCACCGCGGTCATTGCCGAAGATATCGAGGCGTTGCGCCTTGCCCTGAACATCGAACAGTGGAACCTGTATGGCACCTCCTACAGCACCAGGCTGATGCAGGTGCTGATGGCAAAGCACCCGGAGGGCATCCGGAGTGTGATCCTGCAGTCCGTCAACCCGCTGCACGATACCCGTTATGAGCATGACCCGGAACATAGCGCCCGTGCCCTGTCGGTGATGTTTGCCGATTGTGCCGCAGACCCGGCCTGTACCGCCGGGTATCCAGACCTGGAAGAGAAATTTGCCGAGGCTGTGGCTTTGCTCAATGAAAATCCGGTTGAACTGGAATTTAACAACTCTGAAACCGGAGAACAAATCCCCTACACGGTGGATGGGAACACACTCATCAACTGGATGGTGGGAGATGCCTTTTACGGCCCGGCTTACCCGCGCTACACAACCGCTTACCTGCCGCTGCTGATCCAGGCTGCCAGCCAGAGGGACACTATTATTCTGCGCAAGTGGGCGGCCTGGAACCTGGCAAAAGATGTCTTCCTGTCAGACGATTTTTCCTACGGCGTTTATTTTGGCGTCAACTGCCAGGATGATGTCCGGCAGATGACAGACTCTCAATATCAGATGCAAAGTACAGCCTATCCGGAACTGGACGGTTACATCAGGCATTGGGAAGAGTTTGAAGTTTGTCAATTGTGGGGGCTTTCTCCCTCCCCGCTGTTAGCCCAGGAGCCGGTGAAAAGTGACATTCCAACCCTGGTATTGGCCGGCAGGTATGATCCGATCACCCCGCCGGAATGGGCGCAGGAAGTGGCCGGAAGTTTAACGAACGCTTTCTATGTGGAATTTGCCTCCGAGGGACACAGCCTGGATGCCGTGTCTTCCTGCCCGGAGGAGATCAAGGCGAATTTTCTGCGTGATCCCTGGCAGCAGCCCGATACCGCTTGTATGGCGGATGAACCCGCTGCACAATTCCTGCTCCCCAGCGAGATGTTTGTCATCCCCGGCTTTGCCCAGAGCCTGGAGGATATTGAATTGGGGGATCCAGAGCGGGGAAACCCGGCCCTGGAATTGGTTGCCGGGATTGCCATACTAATCTGTTTATTAGTAATGCTGCTGGCATTGGTGTTGGGATTGGTTGTCCTGTTCTCACGGAAAGACAGAAAGGAAAAATTGGAGCGGTTCAATTTGTGGGCGCTGCTGCTGGCTGCCCTGACCGCCGCGCTTTCCGTTGGAGTGGTGATATTGATGAGTCTGGTCAACCAGGCGGATGTTACCCTGCAAAAGCTGGATCTGATCTTCGGCCTGCCTGCCAACTATCCCTGGGTGCAGCCTTTGGGCATTGTGGTGTACATCCAGATGTTGGCAGCCACCTTGCTGGTTATCGTTACTGTCCGTGCCTGGTGGAAGAAGCTCGGGTCAAGTTTCACCAGGGTGGCTCTGGCATTGGTTGCCCTGGCAGTAATTTCATTTTGGCCGTTTTCCCTGCGCTGGGATTTAACCGGCATCCTGATACAGATGCTGGCACACTAGACAACACAAAAAGGCTGGCAAACGCCAGCCTTTTTACGTGCAATCCGTGGAAATCGTGCTTACATTACCACCGGCAGGATCAGGAACAGGATGTAGAACAGTCCCCAGGAGAATCCCAGGTAGCGGGCAACCTGCCCAACCACGTTGGTGATGTCCTCAGCCTGTTCTTCGTCCTCGTCCTCGTCCTTCGCATTGCCAAATACCAGGTCGCCAACCTCGAAGGTGTAGGAGACCACGCCCAGCCATGCGCTGACCAGCAGGAAGATCAACACAATGCTCAGAATGACAGCAAACAGAATGCCGTAATTGGTGAACAGATCGCTAATCCCATTGACCAGTGAAGAGAACAATGCCTGAATAATTGCGTTGAACACGTTGACTGTTGCATTGGAGGTGTAGGCGGTGGCAGCCAGTAATCCCAGCCATACCACTACAGCCATCCAAGCTTTTTGTGAGAGTTTTGAATCCATTTGAAATGCCTCCTGAATAGGTTAAGATATTGCACCAACTGTATCACAAAAACAGGTTTCCGTCATCCCTGATTTGCCTCGTGAGGGCTACCCACCAGGCCTCCCCAACCGGGACATGCAGCAGATGCGTCCCTCCGGCGTGGTCGCTGGCGCCCAGTCCTGGCGCAAGCACCTGGGTTTCAGGCATTTGGGCCAGTGCAGCAGCGATCCGGGCTTCTATCCGCTGCTCGGTCAAGATGGCGACGATTCCCTTCAAGGTGGCATCCGGCCGTTCCAGCAAATAGTCGATATGCCAGTGGAGGGATTTCTGGTTGGGCAGTTTTGCCGGTAGGCCCTTTTCTTGCAATCTATTTAACAGCAGGGGGCGGATGTGGTGCGGGGAAGACTGCCTGCGGGTAGCGTGCCGCAGCAGCCGGTAGCCCAGAGAGGAAGCGCCGCTCTGCCCATGCGCCGACCCAACGTACACATATCCGCCTGCCGGAAGATGCACCGGCTCTCCGCGGCGGAACTTGCCAAAGGACAAAGATTGCGCCCTTGTAAGCGTGATCCAAAGCAGGTACACCCCGCCTGTCTGGGCCGGTCCACTGAGCAAGATGTTGGGAGCAGTGTTTGTGTTCATCATCATATTGAAATCGGAAGAAGCAAAAGTTGAGGATATCCGGAAACTTTTTAGTCCCAAATTACGTTTAGATTATACGGCAATGCTATTCACGCGCCGGTGCAATTTACAATATTTATACAATTTTGTTATTTTTGCTATTACAATTGGGATTATGTGACCCCTGGGCAGTAAAAAAGACCTCACATATTGGGAGTAGTATGTCTTTAGGCTCGACACAACCCTCAAAACCGAATAAAAATCCTCAAGAGGAGCAAGACCAGACACGGGAAAATGTGGTCAACCGCACGGCTCGTTCTACTTCTCCGCAAGAGGCTCGCCAATCGGGGAGCGGGAATTCCTCATTCTGGAAGGGCAGCTGGATCAACCTGGTGATTGCGCTGGTGTTGTTGTTTGGCGGTTTGCTGGTCGTGATCTCTGCCAGCGGCTGGTTTGGTTACCGCGCCGGTCAGCGTACCCAGTTTGCCAACGCCACCCTGACCATGGAAGGCTATATTGCTGACCAGTTTACCCTGGCAGTGGATGAATATGGTCAGGGAAACTATGCTCTGGCTATGGAGCGTCTGGAATATATCCGCTCCATTCGTACTGACCTGCGGGCGGTAAACCAGCTGTACGATGATATATCCGCTGTCCTGAACGTCACCCCGACCCCGATCATCCCAACATCTACACCGACCCCTTCTCCAACCCCCGACTTGCGTCCAGCTGGGGAAATGTATGATTCTGTTCTTCAGCTCATCTCTCTGGGGGAATGGAGTACGGCGCTGGATACGTTGAATAATCTGCGCAAGTCGAATCCCTCCTATAATATCGTTGAGGTCGATGGGTTGATCTATTTATGTCTGCGAAACCGGGGCGTCGAAAAGATCAACACCGGTGATCTCGAGGGCGGCATCTACGATTTTACGCTGGCGGAGCAGTTTGGCCCGTTGGACGGTGAAACGGAAAGTTACCGCACCTGGGCGCGCAT
Organism: Chloroflexota bacterium; assembly: GCA_003250455.1. Lineage (GTDB taxonomy): Bacteria > Chloroflexota > Anaerolineae > Anaerolineales > UBA11579 > UBA11579. Next base: position 3,662 of record QKGK01000465.1, read on the forward strand.
GTATCTGCTGGGGAATGCTTTTTGGGGCGCATACCCTGAGCAGGCTGCTTACTATTACGGACAATTGGTCTCAGCGGCGCCATCCCTCACGGATGCTTCCGGCGTTTCAGCCTTTTATCGCTATTGGGCCTCGCTGGTGCAGATTGCCGAATTCTCCGCCACTGCCGGGAACTGGTGTGACGCCGACCAGCAAATGCAGGTGGCGCTGAATACCTGGAATCAGGCATCGGTGTATCCCACGGCAACCTATATCGCTGAGGAATGTTATAAAATCCTTTATACGCCAACCCCAACGATCACCAATACCCCAACGATCACCCCAACCGGCTGGGCGGAGACCCTCTTCCCATCTCCAACGGCAACGATTGGGGCAGGCACGCCAACCCCGTCCAAAGTCGTCCCAACCAATACTTACACCTTAACACCGGTTCCACCGACGGGCACACCCACACCGACTTCTGCTGTCCCGACGAATACGCCAACACCGACCCCGGACGTGCCGACCTTAACCCCAACGTCCAGTGATACCACCCCCGGTGGGTAGCAGCGCGCATATGCCTATGAAAACTTCTAAGAATAAAGTGTCGATCAATTCACGACAGATATTTTTACTGGTCCTGGTGGTATTTATCGGGATTGCAGTAGTCGCTTCTTCCGTGTCGTATACTGTTTTCCGTAACTTGGGCGCACAGGAAAAAACCGACCTTTCTATTGAAACGCCGGTCTATAACGCTCTGGGAACCCAGATCACCCCGGTAAATACCCCGGGGAGCGGACTATTAATTGATCCCGCCGATCAGAATGATGTTATGGAAACACCAGAGCCCTGGGATGGCACCCGCCGCATTACCATGCTGGTGATGGGCGTCGATTACCGCGATTGGGAATCCGGTAATAAGTATTCCCGCACTGATACGATGATGCTGCTGACGATCGACCCGGTAGCCAAAACAGCCGGTGCGCTTTCCATTCCCCGTGACCTGTGGGCGGCGATCCCCGGTTTCAAGCCGAACAAGATCAATGCCGCTCATTATTTTGGTGATATTTATAATTACCCCGGCGGGGGGATCGCTCTTGCCATTAAGACTGTAGAAAATGTCATCGGGGTGCCGATTGACTATTATGCCCGCCTGGATTTTTATGCCTTTGTGGATTTCATCGACCAGATCGGCGGGGTCAAGGTGGATGTGACCGAAACGATCGAATTGGAAGTGATTGGCAAGGCCTATGACCCTGTACTGGAACCTGGCCGGTATACTTTGGATGGACCGCTGGCCCTGGCATACGCCCGCAACCGCTATAACAAGGGCGGCGACCTGGACCGCGCCCGCCGCCAGCAGCAGATCATCATGGGGATCCGGGACCGCCTGTTAACACCAAAGGTAATGGCTTTACTTCTTGCCAACGCCCCAACCCTTTACGAAGATTATTCGCAGCGCATAACCACCAATATGCCATTGGAAGATGCGCTCCGTCTGGCAGCGTTGGCCGTGCAGATCGATGAAGAAGATATCGACATGGCCGTGATCGGCAACGAACAGGTCCAGTATGGCACTTCCCCGGAAGCGCAAGCCATCCTCATCCCGCTGCCCGATAAGATCCGGGAGCTGCGCGACCGCATTTTTGGCACCGGCGGGTCGTTTTCCCCCGCTATGCAGGGCGATGCGCTGGCCTTAATGCAGATCGAGCATGCGCGCATCACCATTTATGATGGGACGACGGACGGTTCCACAGCCCAGCGCACTGCGGACTATCTGCGCAACCAGGGCGCGGATGTAGTCAGCGTGGAATCTGCCGGGCAGACCTATTCCTCCACGTCATTAATTGACCATACCGGCAGCCCGTATACGCTGGCCTACCTTGCTGACCTGATGAACGTGGGGACGTACCGGGTCATCCAGCGGGTGGCGATGGATGCCTCTTCGGATGTGGAGATATGGCTGGGCATCGATTGGCAGTATAATAATGCTTTACCATGAACTTTTAATAATGAGGTAGTGATTTGAATCAAACTAAACCGCAGATTTTACTGACAAATGACGATGGCATTGAATCCCCCGGTTTGTGGGCCGCAGCAGAAGCTCTTTCCGAGATCGGTTATGTTTGGGTCGCAGCCCCGCGAGACCAGGCATCCAGCACTGGCCGGAGTATGCCGCTCAGTTCGGATGGAACGATCACTGTGCGGCAAATGACTGTCCACGGGCAGGAATGGACCGTGCATGCTGTCGGCGGTACGCCTGCGCAAACCGTCCAACATGGCATTTTGGAGATCATTGGGCAGAAACCGGATTTAATTGTATCGGGGATCAATTATGGGTTAAACCTGGGAACAGCTGTAACCATTTCCGGGACACTTGGTGCGGCCATGGAAGGGGCTTCGTTCGGCATCCCTTCGTTGGCAGTATCACTGGAAACGGACCAGGAAGCCATTTATACACATTCAAAAGATATAGATTTCAGCCAGGCAGCCTACTTTACAGCTTATTTTGGTCGCAGGGTTTTAGATCAAAGCCATGCGCTTGGCTCCCGCTTCCTGAAAATCGAAGTCCCATCCGATGCAACCAAAGATACCCCCTGGAAATTGGCCCACTTGGGTCTTGAAAACTATTATTTCCCAGTTGCCAAACGACGGGAAAGTTGGGACCAACCCTATAAATTGGGGTTTTCGATCTTGCAAGATCTTGACAGCCTTACCCCCGGCACGGATATGTATGTGACCCTGGTAGAGCGTAAAGTGGCAGTCACCCCAATGACGCTGGATATGACCGCCAACCTGGATTTCGAGGAATTCCGGCAGCAGCTAGACGGGGAAATATAAACCCCGCCAGCGCTTAAACAGGGAGCGCCAGCCCAACCAAAAAGCTTGCAAGATTTAAAACCAGGCTTAGCTCAAAGGCTTCTCTATTCGGGAGACCTGCGATGCGGTAGCCTGCTGCTTCCAGCAGGAAGACGACCAGTTCCAGGGCAAGCAGGGTTGGCCAATAAGGGAATGGCGAAAGCACCAAACCGGCATACAGAATCCCCTGCGTACATAAGTTGACCAGCAATAAGATGACCAGAACCAGGGCGAACATGGAATTCTTCCATGCTCGCCCTTTTATCCTGTTCCACAGGAGCAGCCCGGCTCCCTCTACAATCAGCGTGAGCAGCAGGGTGGGGAAGTTCCAGAGCAAGGTCATCTATATGGGGGAATTGCCGTTCAATTTGCCTCGATGGTTTCCTCTGCCGCCCGACGTTTTTTGCGGATAGAACGTACGATGAGGACAATACCCACGACCACCAGGATGCCGACGAAACATATTGCCGATATTGCCACAATCAAGAAGGTGGTAAACGGGTTGCCGCTCCCGCCGGTCTCCCTGACGACCAGGTCCTCCGCCCGCACTGTGATGCGGTATTCGGCATTGAAATGCTTCTTGGTGAAGATGTTGGAGGTGCGCGTGATACCGTCCGCAAAGGTCAGGGCGATTTTCATCGTGTCCGCATAGCCGTAGGCCATGCTGGAGCATTCGTACTGGGTACAGTCAAAGTGCTGCGGTCCCAGTTCCTCCAGCAAATAGGTCTCCGCGCAAGCGGCATCCACGCACTCAAACAGGGCATATTCTGTCAGTTCCGGGATTGGCTCGATCTCATATTCGATCTCAAAGACAGCCGAGGGTTTGGGTCCTGTATCGGCCATCAGCAGAGGAGCTAACAGGAGAATCAGCAGGATGGGGAAGATTCGATTTTTGCCGCGCATGACACCGTCCTTTTTGTGTAAGGGTTCACGAACAACTCTATCTTACCGGAAGTAGTTGGCAAAAAGCAATAATTTGAGGTATTCCATGAAAGGTTGAACCTGGCAGAATCGGGTACAATAAACCCATTGATTATTGGTTGGAGGCGTGTATATGGCAAAAAAGACGAACAGCCGCTCGAAACTTGGCTGGGTCGTAGGTGGCATTTGGGTGATTGTGATCCTGTTGGCTGGTGGCATTTTTATGCTGATGGATGATGCCGCCGTTGTTGCTGCGCTCCCCGCGGAAAGTACCGAACCGCCGCAAGTGGCTGCTTTAGACAACCTGGCGGCTGCGCCGACCGGGCTGCCGGCGGCCACCCAGACCAATACCCCGGCAGTAGAAATGCTCTCCAATACGCCAGCACCCACCTTGCCTTTGGCTACCAATACCCCGGCGTTGATCCCGACGAAGACCTTCGGCCCCACGCCGACCCCGATTGATTTCCCAACGATGATGCCCACCAACGAAGCGCTGTGGGAAGGCCCGCTGACGATTGGCAACTCGGTGGAGGGGCGGCCGCTGGAATTGTGGCGTTTTGGGCGCGGCGAGAATAAATACCTGGTGATCGGCGGCATCCACGGCGGGTACGAGATCAATACCATCCAGCTCACCGACCAGTTGATTGCCTACTTCTCGAAAAAGCCGGATGCAGTGCCCTCCAATGCCACCCTGTTCATTTTGCGTGCCATGAACCCGGATGGGGCAACCAAACCACACAAGATCGAAGGGCGCGGGAACGCCAACGAGGTCGATCTCAACCGCAGCTTTCCGGTGGGATGGTCGTCCACCTGGGACCGCAGCGGCTGCTGGGATTCTCTTGAGCTGAATGCCGGGAGGCATGCAGCTTCTGAGCCAGAGACGATCGCCGTGATGGCTTTTATGCTCGAAAACCCTGTGCTGGCGGTGATTAGCTATCATTCCATGGCGCCCGGATTTTACCCCGCCGGCGACCCGGTGGACCCCAATTCGGATGCGCTTTCCACCTATCTGTCCATACGATCAGGATACCCGTACCCGGCGGTGGTCACCGGCTGCCACATGACCGGCGGGCTGGTCGATTGGGCCATCACCACCGGCGCTGCTGGCGCGGACGTGGAGCTTACCGACCACTGGAATACCGATTTCAATATCAACCTCAGCCTGGTGCTGGCGCTGCTGCGCTGGGAACCGGATCGGTAAATCTAAGTTTTTTCAGCAATAAATTATATTTTCGCATGTGAAGAAGTCTGTTCGGGTTCCGGCATTAGATATTGAATCTGATCGTTGGCCAAGCGGGGAGATGTAGCCGCTTTCCGAAAG
>QKGK01000346.1 GCA_003250455.1 Chloroflexota bacterium
GGGACCTGATCGCCGGGGTGTCGGTAGGGGCGCTGAACGGCATGCTGCTGGCGCAGGATAAGTACGCCCGCCTGGAAAAACTGTGGCGCAACATTACCCAGGAGCAGGTCTACACCGGCAAGCTCAATTTCTGGTCGCTGCTCAAGATCGCTTTCGGAGCCAAATCGGTGTACAGCAACGACCCACTGTGGCGCATCATCCAGCAGGAGTACGAGGCGGACAAAGTGACCACCGACGTGCGGGTGGGGGCGGTCTCGCTGATGCTGGGCAAGTACCTTAGTTTCCTGCCGGTGGATCCCGGCTTCGAGCGGGCGGTGCTGGCTTCCACGGCCATCCCGCTGGTGTGGTCTCCGGTGGATGTCTCGACCCTCTACCCGCAGATGGTAGACGGCGGGGTGCGCAACATCAGCCCGCTGGGGGACGTGCTGGACGCTGACCCGGATGAGGTCGTGATCATCAACTGTGACCCGGAAGAGCCACCCGTGCGCATTACCCCCTTCCGTAACGCGGTCGATATCGGCATCCACACGGTCGAGATCATGATGAACGAGACCCTGGTGACGGATATCCGCGAGTTCATCCGCATCAACCGCAACGTGCAGGAAGCCGCGGCTGCCGGGGTCACGCTGCACAAGGAAAACGGCCAGCCGTACAAATATTACCATTACAAATTGATCCAGCCGGACGAGTACCTGGGCGATACGCTGGACTTCTCCAAAGAAGCGATCCAGATGCGCATGGACGCCGGATGGGAGAAAGCCAAACAGGTATTAGGATAAGTAGCGATTGGAGGCAACATGGGCGCAAGCCGAAGACTGACGCGTGCTTTTGAAAAAGCGGAACAGAACGAGATCGTGTTCAACAATTCAGACAAGTTCATCATCTTCAGCGACCAGCACCGCGGCACCAACGATTGGGGGGACGACTTTGCCCATAACCAGATGTTATTTTTCCATGCGCTTACCTCTTATTATGAAGATGGCTTCGTGTACATCGAGAACGGCGACGGGGACGAGCTCAGCGAAAACTGGAATTTCAGCCATATCCGCAAGGCGCACAGCCACGTATTCTGGCTGATGAAGAAGTTCCACAACGAGGGGCGGCTGATCATGACGTACGGCAACCATGACATGGTGCGCAAGTACCCCGGCGTGGTGAAGCGCAGCCTGTATACCTATTACGACGACCGGGTGGACAAAAAGGTCAGCCTGTTAGACGGGGTGCGCCTGCACGAGGGGATCGTGCTCAAGCACCAGGAGACCGGCAAGAAGATCTTCATCCTTCACGGGCACCAGGCGGATTTCTTAAATACCTATTTTTGGTGGCTGGGGGTGCTGGTGCTGCCGTTGTGGAAGGGTATCTTCCAAAAGCTGTTTGGCTGGCCAGACCCGACCAGCCCGGCGCAGAACCGCTGGAAGAAGAACAAGGTGGAAGCCCATATGATGCGTTGGGCGGAAGAGAACGACCAGATCCTGATTGCCGGGCACACCCACCGTTCGTGGCACCCGCTGCCGGGAGAACCGCTCTACTTCAATGCCGGGAGCTGTGTGCATCCGCGGGCCATCACCGGGATCGAGATCCGCAATGGGAGCATTGCCGTGGTCAAGTGGTGGATGAACACCAAGCGCAGCGTGGATCCATCTGCCGGGGAATACAGCCGCATGGACCGGGCGGTGTACGTGGACCGCAGGCTGATTATGGCCGACAATGCCGGCAACCCGATCCCGCCGATCCGGCTGGAGGAGCTGGTCTTCCCGGTGCCGGAAAAGTAGGGCTTAACCATGATGGGAATCACCCCCAACCCCGAAGATTTGGTGCTGGTCGCGTATATGCCTACCCCGGCGGATATGGAGATCGCCCGGGTGCTGGGCTGGTACCGCATTCCGCTGCGCACTGCGCCCAAGGTGGTGGCGGTGGACTGGCTGGCATTTTACCAGCCGGCCAGCTTCGGCAAGGAGCACAAATGGCAGGTGGCCTGGGCCGCCCCCGTGCGCGGGCACGAGCTGGCCGTGCGGGCGGACTTGTTCAAAGGCCAGACCAATCATCCACGGGCGCACGAGGAATATTTCAAGATCCAGCTGGGGCCGCTGGTGGCCCTGCCGCACCCAGTACGGGCGGATAATTGGAAGCGGCTGACCTTTCTCTATACTACCGGCGAACGGCTGCTGGGCGCTGAAACGCTGAACGACCTGACCGTACACGACGAGGAACGCAACGTGCTGTGGCAGGCGCTGCGCGAACGTGCCCTGGAGACTCAGCAGTACCATCTGGGAG
>QKGK01000068.1 GCA_003250455.1 Chloroflexota bacterium
TCTGCGGTGATCTCATAATTGGAGGGTACCTCAAAGCAAACCGGCGCTGGCTGTTTGGATGGTTTTGAGCCTTCTTTTGGCTTGGCTTGCACACCTAATCCGATTAGCTGTAGCGCTGCCAGGATGGCGGCCGACAGCCGCTGGTAGCTGCTGAGAATATCCCCGGCCAGCACGGGATCATCTTCCGGGCCGGAGACGGAATAGGTCAGCTCGTCGGTATGCAGGATGGCGCGTCCCCCTGTGGGGCGGCGAACCAGGTCCCAGCCGCGGGTTTGCAGCTGAACGAGGTCCACGTCCGTAATTGGCTGGGCATACCCCAATGAAAGGCAGGGCGGGTTCCAGGCGTATAAGCGCAGCGTCGGTGGAACCTCTCCCCGGGTGGCAGCTTCGAGGATGGCTTCGTCCACCGCCATGTTCCAGGCGCCAGTGGCCGGATTGGAGCGGATCAGACGCCATCGGGCAGGAGTGTTTTCGGCCATCAGTTAGCCTTCGTTGAGAATAGTTTTCAGTTCAGCCGCGGCCTGTTCAATCTCGGCATGGGGGAAGTTGACCAGCGGCGGGCGCACCAGCCACAAGGGCAGCCCAAACAGCTCCGCCAGCAGACCTTTGACCGCTGCAGGGAAAGGTGAGAAGCGGTCCAGCACGCTGCGGGCTGCGCTGGCAGAGGCCTGTGCAGCCTCGGCGGTCTGGCCTTGCAGGTGCGCGTCGTAGACTTCCCGCAGGAAGGGAGAGATCAGGTTGGCGGCTGCGGTAATTGTCCCAGCCGCGCCGCCCATCAACCCCTGGGTCATCAACTTTTCGTTGCCGACCATCACCGCCTGCATCGGCAGGGCTGCCGATGTTCTCAGGGTATGGTCCAGGTCTCCGCTGGAGTCTTTGATCCCGCCAAACTGGACCGGGAAGTCGGCGGCCAGCCGGGCAAGCAGCGAACCGGGCAGGGCCACCCCGGAAGTCTGCGGGATGTGATAGCCCAGCAGCACGCCATCAGCGGGGATGCTCTGGCGGATGACGGCGGCGAACCATTGATACAGGCCTTCTTCTGTGGCCCCGCGGTAGTAGTACGGCGGCAGCACCACCACGCCCTGGAAGCCGAGGTCAAACGCGGCCCGGTTAAGCTGGATGGTGGCGTCCAGGCTGGGCATCCCTGTCCCGGCGAATAAGTGAAAATCGGGATAAGTCTTCTGGATCTGTGCTGCGGCTTCGAAAATCCGCACCCGTTCCGCCTGGCTGAAGCTGGGGCCTTCTCCGGTGGTGCCCAGCAGCAGCGCACCATGGCAGCCGCGGTTGGCGTAAAATTCCAGCAAGGCAGCAAGGGGGGAATAGCACCCAGGTCAGGGTTAAGGTCTGCATCGAGGGGGGTGACGGCGGCGACATACACGCCATATGGTCTTTGAGATGTGGTCATGGTCAGTTTTTCGCTTTCGGATGTTAAATTGCCCGGATTTTAAAATCCGGTTGGAAATGTGTCCATTTGCTATTATAATCAATGGGCTTAGGAAAGCACAATCACTTATCAAGGAGCTTTGACGATTCAATGAGTGTTCCTTATTGGGTTCAAGACGCTATTTTTTACCAGATTTTTCCAGATCGTTTTTATCGAGCAATTTCAAATACAGATGCAGTACATCTCGAGCCGTGGGGGGCCACGCCCACGCATCGCGGGTTCCAGGGCGGCAATATCCGCGGGATCATCGAAAAAATTGATTACCTGCTCGACCTCGGCGTGAATGCCTTATACCTCAACCCGATCTTTTCTTCTTCCGCCAACCACCGCTACCACACCAATGATTATTTCAAAATCGACCGCACCCTGGGCACCATGGAAGACTACAAGGCCTTGCTGGATGCCGCACACAGCAACGGGATGCGGGTGATCATTGACGGGGTCTTCAACCACAGCGGGCGCGGCTTTTTTGCCTTTACAGACCTGCTGGATAACGGCCCCGCATCCCGCTATATCGACTGGTACTACGTCCACGGGTTTCCGCTGGAAGCCTTTAGCGGTGGGAAATCCACCAAATACAAAGCCTGGTGGGACATCAAGGACCTGCCTAAACTGAAAGTGGAAAATCCGGCGGTGCAGGAATACCTGCTGAAAGTTTCCCGCTATTGGATTGAACAGGGCACGGACGGCTGGCGGCTTGATGTCCCCGCTGAGATCGATAACGATGCCTTTTGGGCTGAGTTCCGCCGGGTGGTGAACGACGCCAACCCGGATGCCTACACGGTAGGCGAGATTTGGGACGGCAACCCGCGCTGGGTGGGGGATACCCATTTTAACGGCCTGATGCACTATACCCTCCGGGATGCGATCACCGACCTGCTGGGATATAAGATCACTTTGGCGGAATTTGTGGTTCAGATGGAAGGCTTTTTGGGCATGTATCCCCGTGAAAACGTCTATGCCATGTACCTGGTGCTCGGCTCGCACGATACCCGCCGCCTGATGACCAAGCTGAATCACGATATCAACAAGGTGCGCCTGGCTTTCCTGCTCCAGTTTTCCAACCCGGGTGCCCCGGCCATTTACTATGGCGATGAGATCGGCATGGAGGGCGAAAAGGATCCCGACAACCGCCGGGCTTTCCCCTGGAATGAATCTGCCTGGGACCTTGACCTGCGTGCATATGTCCAGCGGTTGATCGCCGTCCGGAAGCATCACCCGGCTTTGCGCCGCGGCGACCTGCAGCATGTACACCTGAGTGAGGAAAACCATATCTACGCGTTTTCCCGGGGCCTGGGTGAAGATAAGCTTCTGGTTGTGATCAATGGCAGTAAAGATCCCCGCAAGGTGGATGTGCCGGTTTCGGCGCTGAACCTGGAAGATGGTGCATTGCTGGAAGATGTGGTCTCTCATGAGCAATTCCAGATCCGGGATCAGAAGCTCCATTTGCCCTTTGAACCCTGGGGCGGGATGATGCTCTGCGTCAGACCAAAGGAATAGCGATGAAATGTATCTACTGTGAACGTTCGTCCGAGGAAGTCCCCCTGATCCCATTTCACTACCGGGGAGCGGATTTCTTCATCTGCAGCGCGCATCTGCCGCTGCTGCTGCATAAGCCGGAAATGTTTGCCGATAAGCTGCCTCAGGCTGGCGAAAACTGGTCGGATGGAGAAGGGCATCACCACGAGTGATCCTAATTAACCGTGTTTGAATAAAAAACGCCTGCTCTATAAAAAAAGCAGGCGTTTTCCCATTAATAGCTATTTTCATTGGTTCCCGGCAAACCCCAGCAAAGAAATAAAATTTTCAGCGGGGATGGGGAACAGGTATTCCATGTGCTGGCCTTCTTGATCTACCCGGTATAAGCCCTGGTTATCGGCTCCGGGGAGGGGATTGAATTCGTCCACGGTGAAGAATACCGATTGGCTGTCCGGCGACCAGATGGCTTCGTTCACGGGAAAGTCTGTAACAGGCTGCAAGCTCTGGGAGGCATTGTCGCCGATCCACAAGCCGGTTTCAAACAGGTCAATGTTGCGGTACCAGGTGGAGTGTGCCCCATTGGGGGAGGCAGAGTACTCCATATAGTCTGGATGCTGGTCCCAATGGAGGGTCTTAAGCACTTCCCCGGCCGGGCTGATGAACACCGATTGCAGTTCCGGGACGGTGGTGTCCTGCCCGGTGAAAACGCCAGCCTGCGCCAGCCATTGGAGGTTGTCCAGCTCGAAATCGGCAACCCGCCTGCCGGAGGGGTTGTCGGGCGTGAACAGGTAGGTGCCAGCGGAATCACTGGGCAGGGTGGTATTGAAAGAGGTCGCCAGCAGGCTGCCATCCTGTGGGGAGATGGCATATTCGATCACCGGGAAGGGGAAATTACCACGTTCGCCGCTTTGGGTATCCAGCCAGCAGCCGTTGGCATCCTCACAGGGAGACCCCTGCCCGAAAAAGATGAATGTGCTTCCAAACCAGGGGAAATATTTGATAAATTCCGGCTGGCTGCCATACGGCCAGGGAACCGGCATATTTTCGTATGTTGTCCTGTCCAGTGTCCATAGTCCCTGCGGAGTGAACATGTAAGGGGAGTAACCTTCCCCCTGATGGAATTCGCTGGTGGCGGTGTAGAGCAGGGTGGTGCCGTCCTGAGACCAGACGGGCAGGTAGGCTTCACCGGGGATCACGCCCAGGTGGGAAACACTGCGTTCGGCAGGTTCGTGCAGGTAGATATCGGCGGTGCCGCCTTCCATTGCGCCGATAAAGGCCAATGTCTGGCCATCCGGCGTCCAGGCGAGGCTGTTGGCCTGGAACAGGATCACATCCTTGATCTCCTGCGATTCTGCTAGATAGGTTTCGTCATACAGCTGGACCGTGCGATTGTTTTCCCTGGTGGATAGGTCGATCACGTGTAAAAATGCCTGGAGGGGTGGTCCGACCACCTTGACGTACGCGATGAAACGTCCATTTGGAGATATCCTGGGAAAAAGATAATCGCCCCGGTAGCCGCCGATAAAGGCATCATCTGCCAGCTGGGTGATGGCGGTGCCGTCCGGGTTGGCTGCCCAGATTTCGGCATAGTGGCTGCCATCCCCAGTGACAAACACCATCCAGGGCCCAAACGGGTTGAGCTGTTTTTTGGCCTGGGTGGTGTTGATCGGACGGTCGTCCAGGGTGATGGTAGGCGTGTTGGCTGGCGGGGAACCCTCCACCGGGCGGTGCGTGGAGTTGCTGCCGGTGGATTCGAGCTTTACCTCCAGCAGTCCGCAGCTCAACGAAATTATGGCGATCATCAGACTGATAAAAATCCACACAAGGGTTGGTCTGTTAGTCGGTTTTTGGTATCTCACAGTTGATCTCCTGATCGGGTGCTTCCAGATAATCTTAACACCGGAAGGTTTCCTTAGGGTGCAGCTGTGGGTGCAAATTGGAAACATCCGGTTACAATTTCGTAACCGGATGCAGGGCGGGGCTATTTGATGTAAAAACCGATCTGGGTGGCAACCGGACGTTCGTTGCCTGGGATGCCGCGGTGGATGGGGGAATTGAGCACTTCTACGCCGTCCCCGGTGTTGACCACCAGAGTGCTGGAGCCGCCGCCGTCCAGTTCCAGGGCGTTTTCGACCCCCTGGTCTTTGAGCAGCTGTGCCAGCTCCTGGATGGTGACGCCGCGGCTGTACCCGATCTGCCGGCCATCCACCACCACGATGGTCAGCAGGTGACCGGCAGCGTCAATACCGGCAGCCGTACGGGGGGCTTTGTCTTCCTCGTCCAGCCCTTCGACAATTTCTCCGTTTTCCACCAGCATGCGGGTCCCGGAGATGGCGTATTTGACATCTGCGTCAATGTAGCCGATATCCACCGGGCGCTTGCCGCCGAAGGTCAGCAAGGGGAACATGTGGTCCACCTCCGGGTCGTAAAAGAGGTTGTTGGTGATCGTGCGTCCCAGAGGGGAAACAGGGTCGCCCACATGTGGGTAGTAGGTCAGCTTATGGTCGTACCAGGGCCGGAATGGGCTGCCGTTGATCGCCAGCTGCACCTCGAATTCTTCCGCGAACTGGGAGACGGTGCGCGCAATGTAAGGCTGGTCGGATTTAGGCGCGTCTGCCGGGGTGATGATCGGTTTGATGTTCGATCTGGCGACATTGATTTGGACAATATGCACGACCAATCGGCGGGTGCCGGAATACACTTGTTTGGTGTAGGTCACCCCGTTGAAAAGCTTCTCTTCGCTGGTCCGGATGTCTGTACCGCCGCTGGGCAAATTGCAAGCCGCTGCCAGTGCGGAGAATACGATCAGGAGGAGTACAAGTTTTGTGAGTTTTTTGTTTCGTATAGTCATATAATAAATTATCCTTAATAATTGCTGGTTTCAAAGGGGGATTTTATCAAAACTTGGGTTACGGCAGCAGTACGTTCACCATACAATTACCCCACGAATGCATGCGGACGAAAAAAGCCCCTTCTTCCAGCGGAAAAAGGGGCTTTAGGTTTGGCTGGAAAGTTTTACAGGACGCTAAATTCCGATTCTTTTGCCCGCATGGCGTTAAAAGATGCAATTGAGACTTCCAGCATCTCCAGGTCCGGCTCTGCGGTGGTGAGGTGCTGGAGCGCCAGGTTGGGTTTGATGATTGCCCGTACAAACGGCGAATCCAGGTGTTGTGCTGTCCAGCGGATGTACTCGTAAGAGACGCTCGCCAATACCGGAATCAGCAATATCCGGGTGAGGAAGCGCATCAGGATCGAGTCGATCGGCCCGATGAGGGTGAACAGGATTACAGAAAAGACCATCACCGTCAGCAGGAATGCTGTGCCGCAGCGGGGGTGCTCCAGCGAGTACCCGGCGACCACTTCCGGAGTCAGTTCGGCGTTATCTTCAAAAGCGTTGATCGTTTTGTGTTCTGCGCCGTGATAGCGGAATACGCGTTTGATGTCTTCCATCCGCCCGATCAGCAGGATGTAGGCGATCAGGATCAGGATGCGAATGATGCCTTCCACCAGGTTGGTGACCCAGGCACTTTGCAGGTTGAGCCAATCGCCCAGGTAATGTCCGGCGGCGGCAGGCGCTAAAAAGAAGAGTACCACTGCAAAACCAAGCGATACTGCCATGGTGAGGTACAGTGCCGGGCCTTCAATTTGCTCGTCTTCATCTCCCTGCACATTGGCAGAGATGGTCAGAGCGCGCATCCCCAGGGCCATCGCGTCCCACAGCATCACCAGGCCGCGCAGGAAAGGGGTTTTGGCGGCTTTGCCCTGGTAAACCTGTCCGAGGTCTTCGGTATGGATCACAATTTCATCTTCAGGGCTGCGCATGGCGATCGCTACTGTGTGAGCGCCGCGCATCATCACCCCTTCGATTACGGCCTGACCGCCGTAAGATGGTAATCGATTTTCAGTCATAAGTTGGGGTTATCCCTCCAGGTTGTAAAAGAAATGGATTAGGGCATCGATGCCCTTGTACCAGGGATCCAGAGTGAGCTTTTCGTTGGGAGCATGCAGGTTGTCATCCGGCAGGCCAAAACCTGTCAGGACAGACGGTGCTCCCAGGATGGTCTCGATCTGTGCAACCACCGGTATACTTCCTCCGACCCGGTAATAAAGGGGCTTCTTACCCCAGACGGCTTCCATGCCTTTGGCCAGGGCTTTGACTGCATCTGAATCCAGGGGTGTAATGGAAGGCGGCCCACCTGCGTGTTTGACCACTTCCCAGGTGATCCCGCGGCGGGCATTCTCGGTCATATATTGTTTGAGCTGCTTTTCCACTTCATTGGGGTGCTGGTTGGGCACCAGGCGCATGGAAACTTTAGCCATGGCTTTGGAGGGCAGCACGGTTTTGCTTCCTTCGCCGGTGAAACCGGAGAGGAAGCCGTTCACGTCCAGGGTGGGGCGTCCGCCAATCTGTTCTACTGGGGTGTACCCTTTTTCGCCGAACAGCTCGGGTGCGCCAGTCAGGTTGGTGTAATAATCCTCATCCATTCCCAGGCGGGAGAGCTCTTCACGCTCTTTATCGCTCAGTTCCACCACGTTGTCGTAAAAACCGGGCAGGGTGATGCGTCCGTTCGCGTCGTGCATGCCGGCGATCAGGCGGGCCAGTTCGTTGGCCGGGTTGAGCACCGCACCGCCGAACATACCGGAGTGCAGGTCGCCCATAGGACCCTGGACGCGGATCTCGAAATAGGCCAGGCCGCGCAGAGAGTAGGGGATTGTAGGCTTGTCCGCACCGAGCATACCTGCATCCGGGTTGAGGCACAGGTCGCATTTGAGCAAGTCGGCGTTTTCAGCGATAAAGGCATCCAGGCTGGGTGAGCCAATCTCTTCTTCGCCTTCGATCATGAATTTAATGTTGACTGGCAGTTCGTCTGCCTGCAGGATCGCTTCTACAGAAAAGATCCCGGCCATGGTTTGGCCTTTCATGTCGGATGCGCCGCGGGCGTAGAGGTTGCCATCTTTCAGGGTGGGTTCAAAGGGGGGAGAGTTCCAAAGTTCCAGCGGGTCGGCTGGCTGTACGTCGTAATGGCCATATACCAGCACGGTCGGTGCGTCATCGCCGGCGTGCAGGTAGTCGCCGTATACCACCGGATGTCCGGCGGTGGGCATGATGGCGACATTTTCAATGCCGATGCTGGTAAGTTTGTTTGCTATAAACTCGGCGGTGGCCTGCATGGCAGGTTTTGCTTCTGGGTCAGTGGAAATGGAGGGGAGCTTGCAAAGCGCAATCAGTTGTTCCAAAAAGGCTTGTGGGTTTGTGTGCGCGTATTCTAGGGCTTTCTGTCTGGGTTCAGTCATTTAACGTCCTTCCTGTTAGGTGACGCCAATTATATCAATCTTTTACTATCAGGTTAGCGAATTGCCCTTGAAGAAAACAATAACATGTGATAAAAATCACAAGTTGGTGATAAATATCACAATCAATTCGGGACATTTGTCCCTGATATGCATTTAAAACCAACTCGATAATGTTTATGTGTGTACGGACACTGAGAAAAAGGAGTGTGCAAGGTGAATAAAGTTGAACTGACAGAGGTTCTGCAAGCCATCCCGTGGTTTCAGGCGCTGTCCGACGATCATTTTCAAAAAATTGCTGGCATCTCTGAAGTGGTTCTGCTTTCCCGGGACGAACTGCTGTTCAAACAGGGGGACCAGCAGAAAAATCTCTATATCCTGATCGAAGGCCGTGTGGGGGTAGAACTCTACAGCCCGATCCGCGGCGCTATCCGGGTGTTTACGGCTGAACCGATGGATGTGGTTGGATGGTCCAGCGCCACCCCTGTCGTCCGCCAGCGGACCGCCTCAGCGCGGGCGGTTTTGGACAGTCGCCTGATTGCGATCAATGCTGCCAAGCTCAACCAATATTGCGAGCAGGATCACGAACTTGGGTATATCGTGATGCGCAGGCTTGCCAATGTAGCCGCGGCGCGTTTGATGATCTGCCGCTTGCAGCTGGTGGATTTGTTCGCCAACCCAATGGGAGATTGTGACAATGACTGATCTCAGGCTTGATTTGAACAACGAAGTGGTGATCAAAAAAGCAGCGTTCAATCAGCTTCTGTTTTCCCTGCAAAAACTTGGCTTTGAAACCGTCGGCCCGCTGGTGAAGCACCAGGTTTTGCAGTACGGCCCTGTGAACAAGCTGGACGACCTCCCCAGGGGATATTCCAGCGTGCAGGATGCCGGAAGTTACCGGCTGAAGAAAGGCGCGCACAACCGCTATTTTGACATTACCCCCGGCGCACAAACATGGAAAAAATATATCTACCCGCCGCGCAGCGAACTCTTCACGCTTCGCAAAGAGGAAGGCCGCTGGGAACGCATGGAGGGTGAACAGGCAGTCCCTAAGTACGCCCTGATCGGGGTACGGGCCTGTGAGTTGGCTGCCATCAATATGCTTGACCAGATCCTGCTGCGTGACGATTTCCAGGATGCAGATTACGCCGCCCGGCGCAGTAAAATGTTCATCCTGGCGGTGGATTGCCTCTCCCCGGGCGATACCTGCTTTTGTGTTTCCATGGGGACCGGCCCCGAGGTGGGCGGCGGATACGACCTGAAGCTCACCGAACTGGAAGACAATTTCCTGATCCGCATTGGCTCCGATATCGGGTTGGCCCTGATGCAGGAACTGACCTGGGAACCTGCCACAGCTTTTGTGCAGCAGGCTGCCCACCGCAGCCTGGATAAAGCTGTCCGCTCGATGGGCCGCCATATCCGGGAGGTTGAATCGGTCCCGGATGCCATTTTGAATAACCTGGAGCATGAATACTGGCTGGATGTGTCCGACCGCTGCATGAGCTGCGGCAACTGCACCTTTGTCTGCCCGACATGCTTCTGCTGGGATGCGGTGGATGAAGTCAGCGTGACCACCGAAGAAACCACCCGCTCGCGTGTGTGGGAT
>QKGK01000142.1 GCA_003250455.1 Chloroflexota bacterium
GGGGAATGGACGGCGGTGCGTACCACGCCCTAAAAATCTCAACCAAAAAGACCATTGTCTAGACATCGACTTTCGACGTATAATTGCTCCTCAAAAGCTTCAAAGGAGCGAGTAACCATGAATAAAGCTGTACTCGTATTGGAAGACGGTGTCGTCCTGGAAGGGGAGGGATTCGGTGCGTTGACCACATCGGTTTTTGAGCTGGTATTTAACACCAGTATGACAGGCTATCAGGAGATCCTCAGTGATCCGTCCTATCGAGGACAAGGGGTGTTATTGACAACCTCCCACGTGGGAAACGTGGGGATCAACGATGAAGATTTACAATCATTCGTCCCGCAAGCGACCGCAGTCATTCTTCGAGCGCTGAGCGGGACGATTTCTAACTGGCGGTCGCAGTGCGGTTTGGCGGATTGGTTAAAACAAGCCAATGTCCCCGGTATTCAAGGGGTGGACACACGCTGGTTAACCCGCAAATTACGCGATCAGGGCACCTTAAAAGCAGCCCTCTCCACCGACGGCACCCCTTCCGAGCAGTTATTGGCGATGGCACGTGAATGGCCGGGCCTGGACGGGCGCGATATGGTCGGGGAGGTTTCCTGCCGGGAGGTGTACAGCTTCCAGCCGGATGCCGGCAGCCATTGGATCCCCGCAGCCCGGCGCGATGGTTACCATGTGGTGGCTTTTGACTTTGGGATCAAGACCGATATTTTGCGCCAGTTGACGGCCGGAGGCGCGCGGGTGACGGTCGTCCCGGCATACACCACTTACGAAGCAGTGCTGGCTTTAAATCCGGATGGGGTGTTCCTCTCCAACGGTCCCGGTGATCCGGCTGGTTTGCCCGGTATTGTGGCGGTGGTTTCCCGGCTGATCGAAAGCGGACTGCCCGTGTTCGGCATCTGTCTGGGGCACCAATTAATCGGACGGGCTCTGGGTGGGGAGACTTCCCGGCTGAAATTCGGGCATCACTCCGGCAACCACCCGGTGCAGTTCCTGCCCACCGGCAAGGTGTGGGTGACGGCGCAGAACCATAATTACGCCGTTGTGGCTGAAACCCTGGACGCAGAGCGGGTTGAGCCCACGCATATCAGCCTCAACGACCATACCCTGGAAGGGATGCGATTGCGGAATTGTCCGGTATTCAGTGTGCAGTTTCACCCCGAATCGGCCCCCGGACCGCATGACGCCTATGGTTTGTTTGACCAATTCTTTAAGCTGATGGAGGAACAGCATGCCTAAACGCGACGATATCCATACCATTTTAATTCCCGGCTCCGGTTCGATTGTGATCGGTCAGGCGGCGGAGTTTGATTATTCCGGCACACAAGCCATCAAAGCCTTACGCAAACAGGGCTACCGCATCGTGTTGATCAATTCCAACCCGGCCACCGTGATGACCGACCCGGAACTGGCGGATGCCACCTATATTGAACCCCTCACCCCGGAGGTGTTAAAAGCAATCATCGCCAAAGAACGCCCGGACGCCTTTTTGCCGACCGTCGGCGGGCAGACCGGCTTAAACCTGGCGCTGGCTCTCAGTGAAGCGGGGGTATTGGCGGAATTCGATGTCAAATTGATCGGTGCCACCCTGGATGCGATTAAGCTGGCGGAGGATCGCTTTTTATTCCGCGAACGGATGAACGAATGTGACCTGCCGGTATTACGCGGCGGCCCGGCCCACAATGCAACGGAAGCGCTGGCTTTGGCGGAAGAGATCGGGTACCCGCTGCTGGTGCGCGCCTCCTTTGCCTTGGGAGGTACCGGGGCGGCCTGGGTGCATAACGATGAAGAATTAACCCAGGCAGTGGAGCTGGCCTGCGCGGATTCCCCGATTCGGCAGGCCTGGCTGGAAGAATCGGTCGCCGGGTGGAAAGAATATGAACTGGAAGTAATGCGTGACGGCGTGGGAAATTTTGTGGTGGTGTGCAGCATCGAAAACCTGGACCCGATGGGTGTCCATACCGGGGACAGCATCACCGTCGCCCCTGCGCAAACTCTCACCGACCGCGAATACCAGGTGCTGCGGGATTTGGCGCGCCGGGTGATGGACGCGGTTGGGGTGGAAACAGGCGGGGCAAATGTGCAGTTTGCCGTCAACCCGCGGGACGGGCGGGTGATCATTATCGAAATGAACCCGCGGGTCTCCCGTTCTTCGGCGCTGGCTTCCAAAGCGACCGGTTTTCCGATCGCCAAAATTGCCGCCCTGGTGGCTGCCGGATATACCCTGGATGAAATCCCCAATGATATTACCGGGCAGACCGTAGCCG
>QKGK01000482.1 GCA_003250455.1 Chloroflexota bacterium
GTGCGAGCACCTGCTGCGGGCGTATGACCCGTGCATTTCGTGCGCCACCCACTTCCTGACCCTGAAAGTGGAAGAGATCGGGGAGTAGAAGGCAGCTTGATGAAAGCGGTTCTTGTACTGGGAATTGGTCAGACCCTGCGCGGGGATGATGCCATTGGGGTGAAGGTGGTCGAAACGTGGGCCAAAGCATACCCTGAATGGGCGCATCATCCCCTGGTGGACACGGCTTTCGAGCCGCTGCCCGGTTTGGCGCTGTTGGACCATATTGCCGGTTTTGAGGTAGCGATCCTGGTGGACGCAGTTTTGGCTGGTCCCGGCGCAGCGCCAGGATCGCTCCTCCACCTCACCCCGGACGACCTGGCGGATTT
This sequence comes from Chloroflexota bacterium, assembly GCA_003250455.1. Classification (GTDB taxonomy): domain Bacteria; phylum Chloroflexota; class Anaerolineae; order Anaerolineales; family UBA11579; genus UBA11579. Next base: position 369 of record QKGK01000482.1, read on the forward strand.
TGACCGCGGTGCAGGTTCCGCCCATGGATGGGGGGTGGCGGAAACGCTCAAGTTGGGAAAAACCCTGGGTAAAGCAGAAATGCCCAATAAGGTGCTCATTTTGGGCATTGGCGGCAGGCAGGTGGAGATCGGTGCAGACCTGTCCCCTGAAGTGGCGAGCGCCATTCCCGGGGCGGTTGCCGAACTGCACCAGTTGGTTCAGGGGGCGCTGAAAGAATCCGAGATCACTTTGAAAGAAGTGTCATAGCGGAATTGCGTATTGCGATGCCCGCCTTCAAATTCCTGGTAAATATGGGGAATCTCCAGGGATTTAAGGCGGGAGGATAAGATCCGCGCCCCATAGAGCAGGTTTTCTTCGTCGTAGGTGCCGCAATCCAGGAAGAGCAGTTTCAGTTGGCGCAGTTCTGCTTCGTGGGCAATCGCCATATGGATCGGGTCGTGCACCTGCCAGCGCTGCCAGATCTGAGGGATCGGTTCGCCGGTATAAGTATCCATGGGCAGGTCGAACCCCCATGGGGAGGCCGGGTTGGGCGAGTAGCAGGACGCCATGGCAGCGACTGCCAAAGCGTAGAACGAAGCCCCTTTGGAGAGCGCCGCGCCGGGGTCGGCCAATAGCTGGGAGTACCCTTCTTCTCCCGCTTTTTCAAAGAAGCGCAGGAAGTGCGGGAAATCCTTTTGATAGACCATCTCAAAGTACAGGTCAGGGGCGTGGGCGGCCACCAGCCCAAAAATCTCCGGGTGGCGCATCCCCATCCGCAGCGCACCATAGCCCCCGGAGGAGTGCCCCATCACGGCGCGGGACAGGGGGTCATCGATTGTGGGGTATTTGGCATCGATATAGGCTACCAGTTCAAGAAGGCTGTCTTCGTAGTTACCAGTGGCGGACGAATTGAGGTACTGCGAGCCGCCGTAGCGCGTGCTGGCATCCGGCATTACCACGATCATCGGACGCACTTCACCGCTGCCGATCAGGCGGTCCAGCCGCGCCTGGATGTCCTCTTCCCACAGGTCGTCGTTGAGCAGCTTGAGGCCGCGGGCGGCAAAAGCCGCCAGCAGGTACACGCTGGGATATGTTTTGGCCGGGTCGTAGTCCGGCGGCAGGTACACCGGGACGCGCCGCGTGGCCGGATCGTTGAGGGGGTTGTTCTCCAGGGCTTTACTGTGGAAATCCTCGAGGATGATCTGGGAAGCGCTCATATCATTTCCTGCTGGCAGGCAGATACCGCTTCATAAAGATAGCAACCTCGAAGTCGGTCATATCCTGGTTGGTATAGTAGGAGAGGTCGACCCCACCGATCTCGAAGCCGTTCTTGCGGTAAAAGCGGATCGCCGGGACGTTGGTGTTCTGCGTCTCGCAGACGATCACCCGGCAGCCAGCTTTTTGAGCCAGAGCAGCCAGCTGGGTCATCATCTGGCTGCCCATCCCCTGGTAGCGGTAGCCGGGTTCGATGTGGAACTCCCACACCCACAGGCTGTCGTTCCAGTCGCGCTTCTCGGCGATAGCGATCCCGACCAGACGGGAGCCCAGATAGCATCCCAGGGAAAGCTTTTGCTCCAGTACGGATTGGTAAAACTCCAGCAGATCAGCGTCATGTTCCCATTGCTTGATGTAAGGCGCTTTCAGGGTTTGCAGCTCCAGGGTGATGGCGGAAAGTCCGGTGGTCTCGGATTTGCCCACCAGGTATTTTTCCTGGGATGTGTAGCCGGAAGCCAGTTTGCGGAATACTTCCAGGTCTAAGTCGGTGAGAGGTTTTATCGTATAGGTTGCCATAGCTGAATTATACTGGAAGAAAATCGCCAGCCCAAATTTCATGCTAAAATGGCCTCAATGGAAGAACAAAAAATCCCTCAATGGCTGACCTGGGCGCGCAAGATCGATGCGCTGTCGCAGGCTGGG
>QKGK01000134.1 GCA_003250455.1 Chloroflexota bacterium
AACTGAACTGCCGGTAACCGTCGAAGGTGAAGTTGTTGGCCCGTCGGGAGCCGATCTGACCAGCGAAGACGGCCGTTTTTCCCTCTCCATTCCCGCCGGCGCCCTGGCCAATGAGGTACCAATTAATATCGAGGCGGTTCCCTCTGACCAGTGGACAGGCTTCCTGGCTGGCCTCGATCCTGCCACCATCGTCTACTCCCTGGAGCCGAGCGGGCTCACATTCGACCAACCCGTCTCTTTTCAAATGACCAGGGAGATTCACATTGGGGAAGACGGGTCAGTGATCCCTCCGCTGGCCTTCGTGATCAACGACGCCGGGAACGGGGAGCTGATCGATCTCGAAGTCCAGATGGACGAACAATCCGGCCTTGCCGTCATAACCGGGACCCTTGAGCATTTCTCCATGATTGTGGGAGTCGATGGGGGGCTGGCGGTCGGCCTGGAGCAAATTAACCCGAAAGAGCGTAAAATATCCTCTCCCTGGGAAGCGGGTGTGGTCGTTCGCAACGTCACCAAAAAACCAGCCGGGATTGAGTTAAGCATCAATGTCAATACCATCCGATTCGAGGGCCTGGGGGAAGTAGAGGTTGTGGGGACAAGCAGTCACCACAGCTTCACCCTCAACTCGGGTGAAGAACGGAAGCTCGACCTGCCAGCGCCGCGCTGGCAATGCGGCGATGAAGGTGATGGGAGTTACCGGGTCGTCGTCTTTGCCAATCTTGGGGGGAATATTATATCCGAGCTTATTCAATGGCGCAGCGGGCTTCCTATTCCCAGCCCTTTGCCTTGGAAAACTTTCTCAGGAAACAAACAAGCTATCAATTTCGTGGTCCTCGCGGAAGTCCCGGTGGTCTGTATCATTCCGGAATACCAGGCCAGCACCCAGAGCGGCAATATCTCCATATCTGGGCGGATTTCCGACGTCAACAAACCGTTCACCCTGAACGGCACTTTCCAGGGCGGTTCCGCGGCGCTGGAATTCTTCCCCGAACTGGTGCCGCTCGAAGGCAACCTCAGTCCGGGAGGCTCGTTCTCCTATTCCGGCGGCGGAAGCGGTGCCACCGTCAGTGGCAGTGGCAATTACACGGTCTCAGGGACATTGGGACAGCCGCTCACTCTCCGCTATTCAGCTCATGGGTGCGCGGACCTGGGCAAATGCGCCGATACGGACGTGGTTATTCTTCTCACACCGATTGACCCGTAATCATGTTCCTGGCAAGATGGAAGCAGATTTTCCATTCACGAGGCAGAATGCTGACGATAAGCCGCCAACGCCCGCTGTGCCTGGTCGATATGCAGCGCGTCGTGGAGCACGAACATTTCCAGGTAATCGCCCAGGTTGATCGGCACAAACCCCAGAAACCAGCAACGCTGCTGCAGATCGGCAGGTTGTGCCTGGTCCAACATCCCAAATAGACGCTCCTTTTGCGCCGCAAACTGGGCGAAAACATCTGGATAGAAATGGTCTGAAGGTGTCACCTTGGGCCGTGTCTTAATCTTCATGCTGGGGTCATACTGTTTTCGATAAATGTTCTGTCTGGCTAACCAGGAGCGGGTGAATGTTTCTGCTGAATCCATGCCCTCATCTCGCTCTAGCGCCGGCATCACATGATTCAGATGCATATCAAACGCCAGTACAAGATGTTGGAAGCATTGATCCACGCACCATTCGCCCGGTTCCGGCTGAGTACTGCGGGCCGGCTGGTCGAGGGGCACAAATGTGGCCTGGACCAGCTCAAGATTCGCGGTATTGTGCCTGCGCACTTCGTCCAGGAAAACTTGTTTCGAAAAAGTATGTGTCATGGTCTGTTTGTCTCCTCAACTGTTTATATAAACCGGGGGAAGAAAATAACAATCCTGAAATTAATTGTCAAAATTGTGAATTTTATCACCCAAGGCGGCTTGCCAGGGTACGTTATCTCTTGGCAAAAACATTTGATTTTGGAGTCGAAGTAGCCATAAAAGGGAAGAGGAAGGGTAGAGGAAATTGAATCCCCGGCCTCACGGATGTGATCCCTTGGCGCTTCAAAGAATCTCTATAATGCCGCGATTGCCATCTACACGCACACGCTGACCGGTTTGAAGATTTTTTGTAGCATCACGGACACCAACAATTGCGGGCACGCTATATTCCCGCGCGACCACTGCACCATGGGTCAGTGCACCGCCAACTTCCAGAATTAATCCACCAGCATTGATAAAGAGTGGTGTCCATCCCGGGTCCGTGAATTCGGCGACCAGGATCTCACCCGGCACAAGCGATTC
>QKGK01000314.1 GCA_003250455.1 Chloroflexota bacterium
TCCCACTGCTTGAGGAAATATTCGGTGGGGTGATAGCCCACTTCGTAGATATATTTACCGTGTACATGGCTGACGGTATCCAGGTGCGGGGCGTAAATAATCAGCTCGCCGCCGTCCGCCACCACCGATTCCAGCTTATACATCGCTTTGGCCGCTGTCCACAACTCGTCGTACATCACCGGGGCTTTGGATAATACCTTCTTGAAAGGCTTCTCGCACCATTGAATATGCACTTCCGAGGACAAATCTGCCGCCGCCGACCAGGCAGACAGATAATCGCCGATGAACACCCCAGTCAGGCCTTCCCCAACCACGGTCAGGGCGACCAGGGTCAGCGGCACGGTCAGCAATTCCACCGCTTTGTGGATCATGCGCCGGATGGGAGTATCCTTCAGCCCGATGGTGCCCATCACGCCGCCCAACGCACCCAGCCAGTGGGTGGCATTGATCATCTCCGGGCCGCTGATGCCGGGGAACAGGTACTTGGCCCCGCCGGAAAAGCCGACCACCTCATGCGGGAAGGTCGGGCCGAGGATAATCACCTGGTCGTAATCAAAGATGCGGGCGTTGATCTCCACCGGCACATCTCCGCCCATCGAGGGGTGCCATTGTGCCCCGGCAATCTCCTGCACCTGGGCTTTGGTGATCGTCCCGATCTGCCTGAGCGCCGCAGGGGAATCCCATTCGTGGTTATAAATACCGATGTGGCCGAACTCGCCAGCCCGTTCCTCAGCCGTGATCCCAACCTGAGAATTGAGATGTTCCTCGCTCAGGCCGGGGTGTGTACCCAGGGCCACCATAAAGTCCAGTTGGCTGGCGTCGCCCAATATATCCACCAGTTGGCGGAAAAGCATCGGCAAAGGCAGCGTGCGGGTATGGTCCGGGATCAGCACCAACACCTTCTGGTTGGCAAACTTGCCCGCCAGCCCCTGGTGCAAGGTGGCTTCCACTTGCTGCGGGGAGAGCAAGGGGTCTTTAGAAATAGTCTGGATCAGGTCGGTCGTCATATCACACTCCACTGAACGCAGAGAATCCGCCGTCCACCGGCACCACGATGCCGGTCACGAAGCGGGAGGCATCCGAGAGCAGCCAGAAGAGCGTGCCCAGCAGGTCTTCGGATTCTCCGAATCGCGCCATCGGCGTATGACTGATGATCTGTTGGCCGCGGGCAGTCAAATCGCCGCTGCCTTCATCAGTCAGCAGAAAACGGTTCTGTTTTGTGAGGAAGAAGCCCGGTGCAATGGCGTTCACCCGGATCTCCGGGCCAAATTCCTGTGCCATGTACACTGCCAGCCAGCGGGTAAAGTTGCTCACTCCGGCCTTGGCCGCGGCGTATGCCGGGATGCGGGTCAGCGGGCGTTCCGCCGCCATCGAAGAGATGTTGACGATCCCACCCCGCTGCTGGGCGGTCATCTGTGCGCCAAACACCTGGCAGGGCAGGATCGTGCCCAATAAATTCAGATTGAAGGTGAACTGCAAAGCCTCTTCCGGCAGGTCAGCGAAGGTGCGTTCCGGGGTGGTAGTGGCGGAAGGGTGGTTGCCCCCGGCAGTATTCACCAAAAAGTCGATCCGCCCAAAAGCTTCCAGCACCTTGTCCCTGGATTCTTCCAGCTTGCCGCGGTCCAGCACATCGCCGGGCACAACCAGATACCTGCCTGGGCCGGCATCCATCGGGGTGCGGTATTCTTCGGGGATCTCGGGGTTGCGATCGAGCACGGCTACATTGGCCCCCAGACCAACCAGCCCGCAGGCCATTTCGCCGCCCAACACGCCGGTCCCGCCTGTGATCACCACAGTCTTGCCGGAAAAATCATACTGCAGCATTAATTGTGTTAGGTCCATCATCTATCCTGTTCAGCCGTAGCCCCATTTGGGTACGGTTAGTTCCTATTGTAATCTTTTAAGCAAATGATTCCAGATGCCTGAGGAAATGCCTATATAGAAAATCCTCGTAGAGCTCGAGATTGTCATCCAGAATTCCCATCAACTGCTCGCCGTAGTGATCCAGCACCGAACCGAAAGTGACGTGCAGCACCTGCCGGGCGTCAAACTGCTCGAACAGCCCGAGCAGCTCATCATCCCCAAATGCTGCGGCTTCCGGCACTTTTTCCACCTGCCCGGAGACATGGTAAGTGGCCCGGTCGGTCTCATAGCGGCCGCGGCAGAAGTCCAGGATCTCGCGGAAGAAACCCGGTTTTTTGACCGCCACCACCCGCAGGGCTTCCAGGTAGCTGGTCCCAGCAGTTTTCACATGCATCAGGCTA
>QKGK01000390.1 GCA_003250455.1 Chloroflexota bacterium
ATAGTTTACAGTTTATAGTTCACAGTTTACAGAATACAGTTCACGGTTCGCAGTTTACAATTGTCGTGTATCGTCCTGCATGCAGTTACTATTGTCTATCTACTAATTACTGTCCACTGTCAACTGTCTACTGTTTACTGTCCACTGTTGACTGTTTACTGAATACTGATATACTTCCCAAATATTTGATCCCACCAAAGGAAGCATCCCCATGCCCTTCGTCGGTGAACTTGCCGCCCTGGCAACCTCAATCTTCTTTTCTGTTGCGCCTACCTTTTTTACCCTGGCAGGCAAGCTGGTCGGTTCTGTGGTTGTCAACCGTACCCGGCTGGTGGTTGCGCTGTTGTACCTGTTTGCCGCCCATTGGCTGATCTACGGTTCCCCGATCCCCGTGGACGCCTCCCCGGACCGCTGGTTCTGGCTGGGGCTTTCCGGTGTGATCGGATTTGTGATGGGAGATGCGGCACTGTTCCAGGCATTTGTGGTCATCGGCACCCGCCTGACGATGCTGGTATTCGCCCTGAACCCGGTCATCGCTGCCGTGCTTGCCTGGCTGTTCCTAGACGAATCCCTGACCGGCACCCAACTGCTGGGCATGACCATCACCCTGGCCGGGGTCGCCTGGGTACTATTTGAACGCAGCAATCCCAGCAAGCAGGAACTTTCCCCCAAAGATTACACCGCAGGTATCATCCTGGCTGTGCTGGCTGCCGCCGGGCAGGCTGGAGGTGCAGTGACCGCCAAGCTGGGGCTGTATGGCGACTTTCATGCCCTCTCCGGGCAGATCATCCGGGTGGGGATTGGCACCGTCGTCATCTGGGTCCTCACCTTCATCAGCGGCAAGGCAAGGCAAACCATCCAGACGCTCAAAGAGCAGCCCAAAGCCGTGCAGCAAATTCTGCTTGCCTCCTTTTTAGGGCCATTCCTGGGGGTGTTCTTCTCCCTGGTTGCCATCCAGAACGCCGAAGTGGGGATTGCCAGTACGCTGATGTCCCTCCAGCCGGTGATCCTGATCCCCATCGGTTACTATTTCTTCAAAGAGAGCATTTCCTGGCAAGCTATCGCCGGGACAATCCTCACCCTGGTCGGCGTAGCGGTCATATTTTTAGTATAGCGTCTAACTCCCCTCTGAAACACATTACCTCATTCAGTACAACCATCCCCACAAATTTGTGACGAATGTCCCTACCATCTGCGGCGGGTTGTGGGATGATTAATAAGCAAAATGGATACAATTAGTCTTAATATCAGATTAATGTTCATATTCATCCTGCCGGATGAAATTTTAGTCCAAGGAGCAAACTGAATGGCCTTAAAAGGTTGGATAGAAGTCAACGAACTGCATTGTAAGGGATGTGGCCTTTGTGTCGCCGCATGCCCGCAGGACGTGATGAGCCTGGATATGACCCGGCTGACACCCAAAGGATACCACCCAGTCCACCTGCACGAAGCAGGCTGCACCGGGTGCGGCATTTGCGCCATTGTCTGCCCAGATGCAGCCCTCACCGTCTTCCGAGAAGCAAAGCAGCCCGCGGCTGCAGGAGCGTAGGAGCAAACGATGGCAAAGAAACTGTATAAAGGCAATGAAGCTTTCGCAGAAGCCGCCATCCGCGCCGGCTGTGAAGGCTTTTTTGGTTACCCGATTACCCCCTCCACCGAATTCCTCGAATACATGGCAAAACGCATGCCTGAACTGGGGCGCGCCTTTGTCCAGGCGGAAAGCGAAGTCGCCGCCATCAACATGGTGTACGGTGCAGCCTGCACCGGCAAACGCGTGATGACTGCCTCCTCCAGCCCGGGCGTCAGCCTGATGATGGAAGGCATCTCCTACATTGCCGGGACAGAGCTGCCCTGCGTGGTGGTTAACGTGATGCGCGGCGGCCCCGGCCTGGGGAACATTGCCCCCTCTCAGGGCGACTACTACCAGATGGTCAAGGGCGGCGGTCACGGTGACTACTTCCCCATCGTGCTGGCCCCGGCCAGCGTGCAGGAAGCGGTCGATACGATCTCACTGGCCTTCGACCTGGCGGATAAATACCGCTCCCTGGTGCATGTGCTGGTGGACGGCAACATCGGCCAGATGATGGAACCCTGCGAGATGCCCCCGATGCGCGAGATCCCCAAAGAGGTCGCTGAATGGGCCGTCAGCGGGGCGGAGGGACGCGATCCCCGCATCCTCTCCTCCATATATATTGAACCCCACGAAGAAGAAATCACTAATATCCGCCTGCTGAAACGCTGGCAGGAAATTGAAGAAAACGAA
>QKGK01000324.1 GCA_003250455.1 Chloroflexota bacterium
ATCGTACTCTTCCTCCAGCCATTGGTGGCTGGCGTGCTGGTATTCGCTGGCATCCCGCCAGGCGACCAGTTTTTGCCAGATCTCCCCGATTACGTCCAGGGAAGGGCAGTACGCCACGGTATACAACCCGCCGCTAAATTCGATTTCTTGTGCTTCGTGATTCTCAGGCAGGCCGTTTGTCGGCACGATCCAGACTTCATATCCATAGTTTGGGCTGCCAGTTGACGGGTTGGGGTTGTTGAATCCAAAGTTCCTGTAAGTACCTTCCTTGTAAAGGTCTTGTTTTTTCAGCCATGCAATTGCCTGGTTGTGGGCTTCCCCTTCAGGTGATGTGCCGAACCCGTAAAACGAGGCTGCTTTCATCGGAGGCAGCGTAACAATCTTTACTTCAAAATTTTCCATCTTTTCTTCCTTTGTAGGTCTTGTGAATTTCTGGGAAGATGCGCATCTTGCCTTTACTATATCCTAATCTATATAGCTGACATCTAATGTCAGTTATTTGTGATACACTTTTTTTGAGGTGAGCCGATGCGAGCAGACAGGTTGTTGAAGATGATGCTCCTGTTACAAAACAGGGGAAAATATACCGCAAAGGAGCTTTCCAGGGAACTGGAGGTGTCTGTGCGCACGGTCTATCGCGATGTGATGGCTTTGAGCCTTTCGGGTGTGCCCATCTATACTGAGAAAGGCCCAGGGGGTGGTATCCAGCTGATTGAGGATTACCGTACTTCGCTCACAGGGCTCTCCGACCAGGAAGTCCAGGCATTATTCCTGTTGAGCGTCCCGGCTGCAGTGAATTCCCTGGGAATTGGGAAGGAATTGCAAGGAGCACTGCTGAAGCTGTCCGCCTCGCTGCCTAAACACTTACAGAACATGCAGACCGGGGTCCGGCAGCGGATCATTATTGATGCCGCTGGAATAGGTGGAAAACAACGCACCCCGTCCTTTCTCAGTTCTCTTTATCAGGCTGTATTGCACGATCAATCTGTCCGGATTGAAGTGGAGTATTCCTTCGGATATCGTGCTGAACATTTGGCCGAAGCTTTGGGTTTGGTCTCCAGGGGGGAACAATGGTACCTGGTCTGTCGGGTCGGCGGACATGAAAAGGTATTTTCCTTGCGGGATATTGTTTCCGTCAAGGAGATGGAGGTTGAATTTACACGAAAAAATGGGTTTGACCTGACCACCTTTTGGCGGGAATGGTTGGCTTCTCAGGATTACGGGTATTTCTGCACGATAAAAATTAAGCAGGAAGTATTGGAATCGATTAAAAATCATGATGCCGTTGAAGTCGTAACTGAAGGTAAGGAAGATGTAGAGGGTTACCATCAATGCGTCCTGAAATTTGGGTATGAAGGTAATGCCCGCAGAATACTATTAGGTTATGGGAATGCCGTGGTGGTGTTGGAGCCCTTAGCGCTCCGCATGACGATAAAAGATTACGCTGAACAAATCTTAAAAGTATATGAGCATTCGTGAATCATCCCAGTGTTTGTTATAATGGTTGGGCTTTTCACTGCGTAACGAACGCAATTCAAATTTCGGAGGAACATACTAAATGGTTGTAAAACGTATTCTCATTATGGGGGCAGCTGGGAGAGATTTTCATAACTTCAACACCTATTTCCGGGATAATGATGCTTATGAAGTCGTCGCCTTCACCGCTACCCAGATCCCTGATATTGAAGGACGTACCTATCCGGCAGAACTGGCGGGCAAAAATTATCCCAAGGGTATCCCGATTTACCCCGAAGAACAGCTATTAGACCTGATCAAAGAGTACCAAATTGATCAGGTTGTTTTTGCTTACAGCGATGTCCCGCATACCTACGTGATGCACAAAGCGTCTGCTGTACTGGCCGCCGGCCCGGATTTCTGTTTGATGGGTGCGAAGAACACCTCGATCAAATCCACCAAGCCGCTTGTTTCCGTGTGCGCCGTACGCACCGGCTCTGGCAAGAGCCAGACCACCCGCCGGGTTTCCCTCATCCTGAGGGAGATGGGCTATAAAGTGGCCGCCATCCGCCACCCCATGCCTTATGGCGACCTGGCAAAGCAGGCCGTACAGCGCTTTGCGGACTATGCCGACCTGGACAAACATGAATGCACCATTGAAGAACGTGAAGAATACGAACCCCATATTGACAATGGGGTGATCGTCTACGCAGGCGTGGATTACGAAAAGATCCTGCGCCAGGCGGAGCAGGAAGTGGATATCGTGCTGTGGGACGGCGGGAACAATGATCTGCCCTTCTACGAATCGGATTTCCACATCGTCGTGGCAGACCCGCACCGCCCCGGGCACGAGACCAGCTATCACCCCGGCGAGGCCAACGCCCGCATGGCAGACGTGTTCGTCCTTAACAAGGTGGATACCGCCGAACCGGAAAATGTGCTGGCTGTGCGTGAATCCCTGCGGCAGTTGAACCCGGACGCGATCATGATCGAAGGGGCTTCCCCGTTGTTCGTGGATGATCCGGATGCCATCAAGGGCAAGCGCGTGCTGGTGGTGGAAGATGGACCCACTCTGACACATGGCGAAATGGCCTACGGCGCAGGTTGGGTGGCCGCCCGCCGCTTTGGCGCTGCCGAGATCGTTGACCCGCGTCCGTATGCGGTTGGCTCGATTGTCGCTACCTACAACAAATACCCGACCACCGGAAATGTACTCCCGGCAATGGGTTACGGTGAAAAACAGATGAAAGAGCTGGAACAGACCATCCGGAATGCCGATGTGGACCTGGTGATCGTCGGCACGCCGATTGACCTGACCCGCGTGATCAAGATCGACAAGCCCTATCAGCGGGTGCGCTACGAGCTGCAGGAGATCGGTCAGCCCACTTTGGCCGACTTGCTGGAAAAGAAATTCGGGCGCAAAGCCTAAAGAAAACTCTTTAAAATAAAAGCACCCTGAAATTTTCAGGGTGCTTTTTTTATCCATCAGGCGGAAAGCCAGGGTTATTCGTTGGTCTCCTCGATGATCTTTTCCAGTTTTTCCTGGGCTTCCGCTTCGCTGATTTCCTGGATAATCGACCATTCCAGGATGAACAGCTCCTCGGTGGAATCCAGGGTCTTTTGCTCAAAATCGTTGAGGCCATGCTGGTGCTTGCGATGAACCAGGTCGCGGATCAGCTGCGCCGTATTGTAGATTGAGCGGTCTGAAGTGGTTTCGTTGAGGAACCTGCGGCGTTCGTTATGGTTTTCAGGGAATTCCTGGGGTGTTTCCCGGAGGATCTGCTTGGCTCTACGGAGCTTGTACTCAGAAGACAATGGGCGGATGCGGTCGTTAATGGCGTTTGAGACCGGGACGTAGTAGGTGCTGTTCTTGGTACGGACTCTGTAATACTGTTCCTTTTCCCCACCGATCTTTTTTGTTTCAGTGCCCGTGATTTGACCAATTCCGTAATAGAGATGTACGATCCAGTCACCCTTTTTAAGGGTTTCCGTCTTACTACTCACAATTTACTCCTTGCCGCAAGACAGTTTGATACAAGTTCCTGATATTAGTATAACATGTGAATTAGGAATTCCAAAAATTGTCGCTTGAGCCCCTTGATTTGACCGCAATGGTTCAGACCAACATTGCTTATTCCGGGATGTAGGGGGATTGCCGGACTTTATTCAGCAAAAATCGGAAGACTGGCCGGTTGAATTTCTCCCAGGCTGTCTGGAAGCGGGTTTTCTCCGGCGGGGAGAAGCCCTGCAAAAAACGCTCTTCATGCGGTTTGGCAAAGCGTCGGTCGGCTTCGGCGATTTCCAGCATATCGTATAAAAATAGTTCCTGGTCGGTGACGACCTCGATTGCGCCTTGCAGGGAGAGTACAGCAGCCATCAGGTCGAGAAAATCCGGTTTGAAGATGCGGTTCTTCAGCTTTTTTGCCCCGCCGTAATTGGGGTCCGGGAAGATCATGTAAACGTCTTCCAGGGAATCGGGAGCGAACAAGGGGTAGAGGAGTTTGAAATCGGCTTTGAGATACAGGATGTTCTGCAATTGGCGGGCAGCCGCCTGGTTGACGGCGTAGTATATTGCCCGGCGGGAAATTTCCACCCCGAGGAAGAGGCGTTCCGGGTGTGCGGCTGCCTGGGCGTTGAGATATTCCCCGGTGCCGCAGCCAATCTCCAGGGAGAAGAGCTCATCCCGCCCGAAGAGGTTCCTGGCAGTCAGTTTGGGAAATACGCCTGGTGTATGGTGCAGGGTGTGGCTTTCCCATTCCCGGAAATATTTTTCAGCCACCTGTTTGGTGGGTAGCACCATTTTTACGCGTGAGATTCTTCTGCCACGGGACATACGCTTATCCTTGGGGCTGCCGGAGCATCTCGACCCGCCGGAACGCTTCGGTGTAGCCCAGGGCGGTAAAGGCATGCAAGGCAGGGTCATCGGCGGAGACGTTCTCGGCGGTAGTTGCCATCCCGGGGTGGCGCTGATGCAGGTGTTGGAGCAGCGCGGTCAGGCTTCCAACCGGGTCGGCTTCTCCCGGATCATAGGTCAGGCGGGAAAGTTTGCCCTCTGCTGCTTGATATACGATCCAGGGACGTTCTCCATTTTCCATTTGTAGTGAAAACCCGTATAAGCCCGCAAGGTGCTGATAGGTCTCGGTTTCATTTGTCCACGGCTGCCGTCCCTGGCGGGAGTTCAGGCGGGTGAAGATCTCTTCCCTGGAAAGCATTAAAACTGGCAATGACGGTGCAATTGCTGACCCGGCAGGGCGCTGCAGGACCAGCAGCTTGCGTTTTGGCATAAATCCCGCTCTCAGAAAAAGTTGGTGGGCAGGCTCATTCCCGATGATCACTTCCAGGATGTTCAGCGGAATACCCAGCCGGTCGGATTCGGCCAGCAGTTCCTCCACCAGGGTCTGACCAACTCCGCCGCCTCGCTGTTCGTAGGTCACACCCAAACGCGTCACCCACGAACGTCCATTGCGCACTCCCAGCATGATCAGCCCGGCGGTCTCACTACCCACATGGGCGACGAAAGAATGTTCAAGAGCCAGGTCGTAATGGTGGACATATCCAGCCAGCGCATCCGGGGTCATCTGCATGGGTACCAGGTACCCTCTCCGGGAGTGGTTATAAACTTCGGTCAGCTGTTCGATGGTGTAATTGCTGGCTTTGGTAAGCGTCAGGGTCATGATGCGGTCAGGGATGGTTTGGTGAAGGTGAGGGCATAAAAATCGGTATTGGGGATGATTTTGGATTCAGCCGCCTGCATGGAGAACGGCACCAGGCGTTTTACGCCTTCCACAGCGGATTCAGCATCCGTAGCGTATTTTTTATGTGCAGGCATGCGCGCCAGCATGGGGACAGCGCCGCTGACCTCGTCGAGGATGTGGATCGTGCTGCCGGGTTTGGCGACGCGGGCCATCTCGCTGACAGCTTTGAAAGGGTCCTGGAAGAACTGCAAACCGCCCATATGGAAAACGTGCTCGAAGGCTTCATCCCGGAAGGGGATATAAGCGCAGTCTGCCTGGATCAGTTCGATCTGGCGTCCGGCTTTTTGGGCTTTCCGCCTGGCGCGCTTGAGCATGGGGAAGGAAATATCCAGCCCGTAATAGTCGACCCCTTCAGGCAAATAGAACAGGTTGGATGCCGTACCGGCGGCGGTTTCCAGCACTTTTTCTCCGGGTTGGATGGGCAGTTTGGCGATGTATTCCTGCCGCACCAGGTGTTCGCTGTTCAGCCGGATGCGGTCTCCCAGGGAGACGACGGCATCGTAGGAAAAGGCGAAGAAATCGTGGATCAGCTTGGACTGCCGGTTGCGTCCGGTGAGCCCCTCTTCTGCCAGGATCACCGGGATGCCCTCACGGATGGAGAAGGTTTGCTTCGAAGCCACACCCTGGATGGTTTCACCAACCTGGATGAAGGGCTCTCCCTTATAAGGGTTGCACAATAGATTCAATGTTTCGGGTCGCATAACTGTATTATACTTTCCTTCGGGTTTTGGGGAAGCAAGCACGGGCATTAGACCAAATTAGTTGGAGGAAATCATGGCAGCGGAAACTATGCTGGGGAAAACTGTGTTGATCACTGGTGCTACGGACGGAATTGGCAAGCAAGCCGCCAAAGAGATCGCTGCTATGGGGGCAAAGGTGGTGTTGGCAGGGCGCAGCGTGGAGCGCTGTGAGCAGTCAGCCGCTGAGGTGATCGCCTACAGCCGAAATGAAGATGTGGACTATCTGGTGGCTGACCTGTCCTCGATGGGGGATGTGCAGAAGCTGGCGGAGGCGTTCCGGGCAAAATATGACCACCTGGACGTGCTGGTCAATAATGCCGGGGCCGGGTTTGTGCGCCGCAACTGGACGGTGGACGGCTTCGAGAAAACCTTTGCCCTCAACCACCTGGCGTATTTTCTGCTCACGCATTTACTGCTGGACATGCTCCAGGAAAGCGCCCCCAGCCGGGTGGTGAGCACCTCTTCCGGTTCTTCGTATTCGGGACGCATCCACTTCGATGATATTCACCTGCAGCGCTTCTACTTTGTGCATACCGCCTACGCCCAGTCCAAGCTGGCGAATGTGATGTTCACCTATGCGCTGGCCCGGCGATTGGAAGGCAGCGGTGTAACGGCGAATGTGTTCCATCCCGGGCTGGTCAAGACGGGCATCTTCCGAAAAGTGCCAAAAGTAGGGCGGCTGGCCGATAAATTGATCCTGGACCTAAGGAAGCCTATCTCTGTGGAAGAAGGGGCGAAGACGCTGGTTTATCTGGCTACCTCTCCGGAAGTGGAAGGGCAGAGCGGGCATTATTACTATAAAAAGCAGATCCGCCAGACGGTCCCGCCGTCGTATTCGATGGAAGACCAGGAACGCCTGTGGGAACTGAGCGAGCGGATGGTCAAAGATTGGCTGTAATTAGGGGTGTTTAGGTGAACCGGCCGGTCTCGATCTCGCCGAGGGCTTTTTTCAGGTCTTTGGTCAGCATCATGATGGCCGTTCCTGAGATGCCGGACCCCAAGGAGACCGCCACTGGTGCAAAGACGTTCTTGTCCGCCAGCATGGGGACTTTCATCTTCAGCCCGAATGGGGACACCGTGCCGACCTTATAGCCGGTCACTTCGTAGACCTCGTCCGGGGAAGCCATCGTCAGACGGTGCATACCAAAATGCTGCCGCAGCGCTTTCCAGGAGATTTGTTCTTTCCCGGCTACCAATGCCATGGCGTATTCCCCTTCGTTCAGCCGGAAGAGGATACTACGCACTACCTGGGATACATCCTGGTTGCGCTCGGCGGCGGCTTGCTCGATCGAGCGGACCGGGCCGTCGTGCACAAATACCTGGTAAGGGATGTTCATCTGGTCTAATGCCTGGGTGGCGGCTGTGGTTGGGGTCATTTCGGTTTCTCCATTACGCTGTATTGAACTATAAAGCGGTTCACTTTGAAAGACGCCTCCAGCCCCGCTTTCTTACTTTTTCGCCAGGGTATTGCTGCGCTTGACCCCTGGATTGGCTGTCAGATTTTGGTTTGTATGGCGGATGTTCAGAACATACAGGAATATGAAGGGGCGCACGGCTGTGCGCCCCTATCAATCGGTTGAAAAATTGTTTGGGGTTATCCCAATTCGTCCAACTGGCTTTGAAGCTTTCCGGCAGTTGCCCGGAAACCTTCCAGCTTCTCGCGTTCTTTCTGGACGACTTCTGCCGGGGCTTTCTCGGCAAACGGGCTGGAGAGCAGCTTTTCCAGGCGCTGGATTTGTCCCTGCGCTTCTTCCAGACTGGAGGTCAGGCGGATCTTCTCTTCCTCGGGGTCGATCAGGTCAGCAAGAGGGAGGAAGATCTCGAGCGGTCCAACCACGATGGCTGTTGAACCTTCTGGTTTGGACTCAAGCGCTTCCACGATGGTGAATGCTTCCGGGTTGAGGTGACTGAGCGCGGCGATCGTGGCAGACTGGGCTTGCAATGCCGCAGTCTCTGCCCCGGCGGTGATGGTCGCCCCGATCTTGTTACCCGGTTTGACCTGTTTCTCCGCCCGCAGGTTGCGGATGGCCCGGATGGTCTCCATCACCAGGTCGAAGCTGGCAATCGCATCCTCTTCCCAGCCCTCAAAGGGATGCGGCTCCGGCCATTTGGCGATGATCAGCGCTTCTTCCCAGCCTTCGGCCGGGTTCATTTCCGGGCTGTGATCCATGGCGGCCGCTTTCAAGTGTCCCCATAGCTCCTCGGTGATGAAGGGGGTGAAGGGGTGCAGCAGCCTCAGGAGTGTATCCAAAACCCGGACAAGAGTCTGGGCGGTTTTCTTGGCGCGTGCGCCGCCTTCTGCTACCTGCAGCTTGGCAACCTCAAGATACCAGTCGGCAAATTCGCCCCAGAAGAAATCGTAGATCTGACGGCCAGCCTCGCCATATTGAAAGGTTGTGAAGAGTCGTTCGATGTTGTGGGTCACCTGGCGCAGGCGCGCCCAGATCCAGGAATCGGCGGCAGTCCAGTCCACGGTGTCGATATCGGCGTCTGCCGGGGCTTGCTCCAGCAGGGAGAGCACCAGCCGGGCGGCATTCCAGACCTTGTTGGCAAAGTTGCGGTTCGATTCCACTTTCTGCAGGCTGAGGTTGCTGTCCTTACCAGGGGAGGATCCTACCAGTAAGGCAAAGCGCAGAGCGTCCGTGCCCATGTCGTCCATGACCTCCAGCGGGTCGATCACGTTGCCGGTGGTCTTGCTCATCTTGCGGCCGATCTCATCGCGGATGATGCCGT
>QKGK01000231.1 GCA_003250455.1 Chloroflexota bacterium
CGATCGATCAAGCTGGTAGATGACGTGGTCGCCGGGAACCGCCTGGTGGGTCTGGTGGCCTCCAAAGACCCTGAACTGGAAACACCTCGCCCTGAGGATTTGTATCAGGTGGGGACGGTCGCCACGGTGCATCGGTTGTTCCGCGCCCCGGATGGCACTATCCGCTTGCTGGTACAGGGCATTTCCCGCTTCCGGCTGGGGGAATTCGTGGCGGAAGAACCTTATCTTAAGGCCAAGATTGAGCTTTATCCCGAGACCCCAACCGAAGATGAAGACGGGTTAGAGCTGGAAGCACTGGCGCGCAATGTGCGCAGCCAGTTCGAACATATCGCCGAAATGGTTCCATCCATCCCGCAGGAACTGGTATCCTCGATTTCCAATATGGATGACCCGCTGCAGACCGTCTATACTGTGGCGAATTTCCAGCGCATGGAACTTGAAGATTCCCAAAAATTGCTGGAAATTGATTCGGTCTATGAAAAGCTGCACACTTTCACCAATTTGCTGGCACGTGAAGTTGAGGTGCTGGAATTGGGGCAGAAGATCCAGAATGAAGCCCGCGACGAGATCGAAAAAATGCAGCGGGAATATTTCCTGCGGGAACAGATGAAGGCCATCCAGCGGGAGCTTGGCGAACAAGACGAGCAGGTTGCCGAGGTAGAGGAATTCCGGAAGAAGATCAACGCAGCCGGGATGCCCGAAGAAGCTGAGAAGCAGTCCCTGCGGGAACTGGACCGGCTGGCACGGCTGTCTACCGCCTCGGCGGAATATGGGGTCATCCGCACCTATCTGGATTGGCTGACCGATCTGCCATGGTCCAAAATAACGGAAGACAACCTGGATATTGCCCATGCCCGCCAGGTGCTGGACCAGGATCATTATGGCCTGGCAGATGTCAAAGAGCGCCTGCTGGAGTTCCTGGCAGTGCGGAAACTGCGTTTAGAACGAAAGGAGGAATTTGAGAAAATACCGGAAGAAGATGTGATCCGTAAAGAACGCGAAGGGGTGATCCTTTGCTTTGTGGGGCCACCCGGAGTCGGTAAGACTTCTCTGGGACGCTCGATTGCGCGTGCGCTGGGACGAGAGTTTGTGCGAATCTCCCTGGGCGGTGTGCGTGACGAAGCAGAAATCCGCGGTCACCGGCGTACCTACATTGGTGCGCTGCCCGGCCGGATTTTACAGGCATTGCGGCGGGCAGAATCCCGTAATCCGGTGTTCATGCTGGATGAGGTAGACAAGCTGGGAACTGATTTTCGCGGTGACCCGGCATCCGCGCTGCTGGAAGTATTAGACCCTGAGCAAAACAATGAATTTCGGGATCACTATCTGGAAGTGGCTTTTGATCTTTCCCAGGTAATGTTTATTACCACGGCAAATTCCCTCAGTACCATTCCTGGCCCACTGCGGGACCGGATGGAAATCATCGAGATTTCCAGCTATACCGAGGGAGATAAAGTCCAGATTGCCAAAGGATACCTGATCCCCCGGCAGCTGCGTGAGAACGGGCTGCTTGAAGGAGAGGTGAAATTTTCTGAGGAGGCAATCTGCACGGTAATTGGTTCGTACACCCGAGAGGCAGGGGTGCGCAACCTGGAGAGAGAAATTGGCTCGATTTGCCGCAAGGTTGTCACGCAGGTGGCGGAGGGTAAAACCAGCGGGATTGAAATCACCCCGGAACTGGTGCGGGATTATTTGGGACGGCAAAAGTTTTTCCATACGGAAGAAATAACCACCCGCACTTCCCTGCCGGGGGTGGCAACTGGTCTCTCCTGGACGCCGGTGGGTGGAGAAGTGTTATTTATCGAAGCTACCAGCATGCCGGGCAGTAAAGGCTTCCAGCTGACTGGCTCCCTTGGGGATGTGATGCAGGAATCGGCTAAGGCAGCACTTTCTTATGTGCGGTCCAATGCCGGGAAATTAAAATTACCGATCCATTTCTTTGAGGAGTCGGATATTCACCTGCATGTTCCCGCTGGCGCTCAGCCTAAAGATGGCCCTTCCGCAGGCGTGACCATTTGTACTGCACTGGTTTCCTTGATCTCTGGCGTGCCGATCAAGTCGGATGTGGGGATGACCGGAGAAATTACCCTGCGTGGTCAGGTGATGCCAGTTGGTGGTATTAAAGAAAAAGTATTGGCGGCGCACAGGGCCGGATTAAAAACGATCATCCTTCCGCGGCGAAATGAAGCGGACCTGGACGACCTGCCCGAAGAAGTGCGCAATGACCTCACCTTCCATTTTGTTGACCTGATGGATGAGGT
>QKGK01000120.1 GCA_003250455.1 Chloroflexota bacterium
ATTGCCGACTGGCGCGAGCCGTCTGTTTACCCCTTTGGGCAGGCGATGGTCGAGGAGGTGCTGCCGGCCATCGAGGCGCGCTACCGGGCATCGGCGCTCCGGGCAGACCGGGTGGTGGGTGGACTCTCCCGCGGGGCCGGGTGGGCCTTCCATTTGGGTCTGCACGACTGGACGCTGTTCAGCGCTTTTGGGGCGCACAGCCTGCCGGTGTTTTTTGAGGACGCCCCGCTGGTGGACGGCTGGCTGGACGCCATCCCGGCGGCGGAGTTCCCCCGCATTTACCTGGACCACCCCGACATCGAACAGGATTTGATCCTCAACTCGATCTATTTCTTCAAAGACCAGCTCGACAAGCGCGACCTGCCCTACACGCTCACGCACGCCCCCGGCCGCCACGACGAGGATTATTGGTCAGCGCATATGGAGGAGTATCTCAGGTTTTATGTAGCGGGGTGGGGGGAGAATCAGTAATCAGTAGACAGTTTACGGTTGACAGTAAACGGCTGGTGCAATTCGGCTGTTTTATTTCTAAATATAGATAGAGAAAATACTACGGCCAGGGGATCTCGATGGGCGTGGTGTAGCCGTGCTTCTCCACGCCGTAGAGCAGGCCATGGGATTCCCTGCTGCAGTTGGTGTCATCCGCCAGGGTGAAGTTGGTCGCGTCGGTGTGGTAGACCACGTCCACCAGATGGCCGTTGGCGCAGATAGTGGCCTCGATCAGGAAGCCGCGCTTGTCCGCGTCGGGGACATTCAGCGCTTTCCAGGACATGACCACCTTGCTGCCGTTGCGCTTGACCTGTAATCCTGTGACCGGGCCGGAGAAGGTGGTGTACGGCAGCGGAGACATCCAAACGTATACCGAGAAGATGTCGCCTACCACGTCCACCACCGAGGCGGAGACCCAGCAGCGTTCGCCCAGATTGTCCACCCAGATATACAGCCAGCTGCCGTCGGCGTTGCGGTTGAGCACCTCCCCGGTATAGCCGGTGTACAGGTCTTCCTTATGCAGGTAAGCCACATTGGGCCCATAGCGGCAGTGGGCATTCTTGTTGACGGTTACATCTGGGAAGTCGAAGGTAGGGGTGGGGGTGATTGTCGGCGTGGGCGTGATCGTCGGTGTGCTGGTGGTCGTGGGGGTCAGGCTGGGTGTCAGGGTCGGGGTAGCCGTGGGCGTGTCGGTCGCCGTGGGGGTAGGCGTTTGGGTGAATGTGGCGGAGGGGATGGGCGTGCTGGTTAAGGTGGGTGTGGGCGTGGCGATAAAGCTCAACTGCCCGCTGCACGCCGGGAGGAGGATGAGTATAAGAAGGAGGGCAACTGCCAGTTTGGTTCGCATCAGAGCAATGGTATCAGATTTCCCTGAAAATTTGGATAGCCAGTTGGTCACCTGTCGATAATATTGCATAAAACCTGTTTCCTTCACCATGATATAATAGCTCGCTATGTTTATTGACCAGATCACGATCCAGGTAGAATCCGGCAAAGGGGGGGACGGAGCCGTGCATTTCCGGCGGGAGAAGTATGTTCCGCGGGGAGGGCCGGATGGCGGGGACGGTGGGCGCGGTGGCGACATCATCCTGGTGGTTTCGCGCCACCTTAACACGCTGTTCCCTTTCCAGCATAAACGCATCTTCAAGGCCGACAATGGAAAATCCGGCGGCGGCAGCAACATGACCGGCAAATCAGCGGACGACCTGCGCATCGAAGTACCCCCTGGCACGATCGTCTACGACGACGACACCGATCAGGTGATCGGAGACCTGGTGTCAGAAGGCCAGGAACTGATCGTATGCCGCGGCGGGCGCGGCGGACGCGGCAACAGCCGTTTTGCCAATGCCCGCAACCAGACCCCCCGCATCGGCGAGCGCGGCGAACCGGGCGAAGAACGCACCATCCGCATGGAACTCAAGCTGATCGCCGATGTTGGTATCGTGGGCGTGCCCAACGCGGGCAAGTCCACCTTCCTCTCGGCCGTCACCAACGCCCAGCCCAAGATCGCCAGCTACCCGTTCACCACCCTGCAGCCCAACCTGGGAGTGGCCAACCTGGATGATGATAACACCCTGGTGCTGGCCGATATCCCCGGGCTGATCGAAGGGGCGCATATGGGTGTGGGCCTTGGGCACGATTTCCTGCGCCATGTGCAGCGTACCCGCGTGCTGATCCACCTGCTGGACGGCACCTCCGAAGACCCGCTGGCCGACTATGCCCAGATCAATACCGAGCTGGCCCTCTTCGACGAAGACCTGGGCAAAA
>QKGK01000396.1 GCA_003250455.1 Chloroflexota bacterium
CGACCCCGTGGACCTCAAGATCGAAACCTTCCGGGCTGGCGGAGCGGGCGGGCAGAACGTACAGAAGAACGATACAGCCGTACGCATCACCCACATCCCCTCCGGGATCGTCGCTTCCTGTCAGAACGAGCGTTCCCAGACACAAAATAAAGAGAACGCCATGCGGGTGCTGAAAGCCCGGCTGCTGGAGGTCAAACAGCGGGAAGAAGAGGCCGAACTGGCAAAACTGCGCGGCGAATATCAAAAGGCCGAATGGGGCAGCCAGATCCGCTCCTATGTCCTGCATCCCTACCAGATGGTCAAAGACCACCGCACCAACTTCGAAATGGGGAACGCCCAGGCCGTGCTGGATGGCGATCTGGACGGATTCATCGAAGCCTATCTGCGCTCTCAAATTGGAGAAAACAGCTAACTGTAAAAGTGCAGCAAAACAATCTGTTTTATACCATTTGTGCTATACAATGCCCTCAACCTATACGCTATAATAAATTGGATAGCAAATCCCAGTAATCCTGAAAAGATTTTAGGATTCCCTTGGAGAAGTAAATATATGGAAAGCATCCTGATTATTGATGATGATCCAGCAACAACCCGGTTACTGGAGGTATTACTGGAGAGGGAAGGGTACAGGATCCAGACGGAGAACCTCAGCGCCAATGCCCTGCAAACCACCAAGGAATTTTCCCCGCACCTCATCATCCTCGACCTGATGATGCCCGGGACTGATGGGCTGGAAGTCTGCCAGCGCGTGAAAGAAGACCCGGAGATCAGCGAGACCCCTGTTTTGATGTTCTCCGCGGCAGACCAGCCGGAACTGCGCGAGCAGGCCGCCCAGGCCGGGGTGAACCAGTACATCACCAAACCGATCCACCCCAACGAATTGAAGCAGATCATCAAGGATTGGCTGAGTAAGAGTAAAGCTAAAAAATAGTCTCTTCCTGCAATGTTGCGTCAAACACGTTTATAAAAGTGGTTCTGCTGGAACCACTTTTTCATTTAGACAGAATCTTAACCCTGACCAACAAATTTTTAGGAATAATTAAAGCTGCTTGACACCTAAAATCCCCGCTTGTAAGATTCATGTATGATGACGGCGGCAAACCAATCCGGCTCTCACAAGCCGGCCCCCACCGGGGTGATCCTGAAAACGGAACACAGACCCCACACCATTGATGGGGAGTTCAATACCCACATCCTCCTCAAAGGGCATCCTCTTCCCTCCCCCCTCCGGGATGCCTCCATCCACCACACCACTTCCCCGGAACTTAAATGGCGCGAAAAATACTGCATCTACTGCCAGCAGTGCCAGCTTGTCTGTCCCCGCGGCTGCCTGCACCAAACAGAAGACGGACTGGAAATTGATCGGGATGCCTGCACCACCTGTGGCACCTGCGTTAAACAATGCCCCTCAATGGCGCTTGAAGTGGTCGGCGCGCCGATTACCGCTGCAGAACTGCTGCACCAAATCTTTGATCAAAATTACGCCATCGCCCGCAATATCAAACACGTAACGATTGGCGGCGGTGAGCCGGGGATGCAATCCGACTTTTGTGCAGACCTGCTTTTCCAGTTGAGTGCTAAAAGGATGCCGACCACGCTGCAAACTACAGGCACAGCCCATCTGGAAAATTACCTCCCCCTAATTCCCTACCCGGCAATAATCCATTACGAACTCATCAGCACGGATTCTACGCTGCACGATCAGATCTGCGGTTATGGGAATGAAACCATCATGGAAAACCTGCTTCGCATTTCCGAGGCAAAACCAACCCATACCTTCCTGGTGATCCGCACGCCCCTGCTGCGTGGGCAGAATACCTCATCGGAGCGAATACTGCAAACCAGCAGCTGGCTCAAAGCACATTTTCCATTGCTGCCCAAATGGGAAATCTTTGAACCCACCTATGCATGTGAGCATATCCATCCATTATCGATGGATGAGTTCGGGCAGATATATGCGCATGCAGCCGGGAATTACCCCGCAGACCTCGTTCAGCTTTTCAACCGTAACGAGCGGTATTTTCCGGTGCCTCACTAATCTGTTCACTGCAGAGCAGACAGCCACAAAGCCGCCCAGTGAAAACCCATTTCTACCAAAGGGTAAAAGACTTTGCCACCATCGGCGAGACCTGGAAATCTCAGAAATAGCCCAATCAGGCAGTCCATCTCTCGATAAAATTCCTATCGCAATTTCTTGACAAATTAGGTTTAATTATATATTATTTTAGTTAATACAAAATATTTTTGT
>QKGK01000234.1 GCA_003250455.1 Chloroflexota bacterium
CATTATCCTGACTGGTGTTGACGTAATCCTCCATATGCGCAGGTTGCGGATCCCTGCCAAGCACGGGATCATCGTACGCCGTGCCGGGCGCCTTCATGGAGCGAATGCCCACACCGTTGACATTGGAAGTAAACAGGCCTTCGCCAATGATCCAATCGGCCTGGTCCGCAGTCTGGCCGCGCTGGTATTGCTTGACCAGGGAGCCGAAAATATCGGAAATGGCTTCGTTCAAGGCGCCGGGCTGATTTTGGTAGGTGAGATTGGCTTCGTATTGGGTGACACCGTGTGTTAGTTCGTGGCCGATGATGTCCAGCGCAATGGTAAAGCGGTTGAACAAGCGTTGAGACTCGGGCAGATTTTCATCGCCATCGCCATACACCATCTGTGTACCGTTCCAGAAGGCGTTGTCGTAGCCTTTCCCATAGTGGACGGTGGATTTCAGTTCGAGCCCAGCGTTATTAATGGAGTTCCGGCCGTAGATGTCTTGATAGAGATCAAAGGTGAGGCCGGAGCCGTCATAGGCTTCGTTGACCGCTGCATCCGGGACAGGGGCCTCTCCTTCCCCACGTACCAGGCTGCCCGGCAAGCTGGTACCGTTATTTGCCGTATACACCGCACGTTGTTTTGTCGCTGCAAGAGCTTCCCGGTCCCCAGGGGAGCTGCGGGTAGTAACCAGCGCCTGGTTCTGCCGTTGCTTGCGGATCGCCAGTGAGAACGCCAGAGACTGGGCAGCCAATTCGCTCTGCTCGTTCGAGCCGTTCTCCACGATCTGTTCGAGCATGTAGGGTGGAAGGATACAAAATATGGAATGAGGGTGAGACACGGGAACTCCTTTTCTTTTCACGATGATGGCTTTTGTTCGAGTATACGACGGGGAGTGTCCCTTTTGCAAGGCCTACATACTATCGACTATATTAATCACAAGTTTCTTATGGTTAAGCGCGTGGCTCTCAAAACTGACCGCCAGTTTTGGAATGTGATTGCGTACATTCACCAAAATCCGCAAAAACATAAGTTTGTAAACGATTTTAGGAATTGGAAGCATTCTTCCTGCGGGATTCTGCTGGCTGACACACCCACGCACCTGGCGCGTAATGTTTTATTTGACTGGTTTGGTGGGAGAGAGGAATATCTCAACCTGCATGCAGAATGGGTAGACGATGCGCGCAGCAAGTGGTTTGCGGGGGATGATTTTGATTAGTGGCAACAAAGACCCTAAGGGTTTGGATAAAGGAAGTTGCGGCACTAGCGATGATAAGCTTGGGTCACCAGCACCACTTTGCCTTTAGCTTTCCCCTCACGGAGATATTCCAGCGCTTGTTTCCCTTCTTCCAGAGGAAATGTCCTGTCAAGCACTGGATTGAGCTGTCCTGTTGCCAGATAATCCTCCAAAACCGACAGGTCTTGAGCATACAACCCGGGGTGCTTCTTATAGAATGGGGTGACATCGAACAACAGCGCCGAACGGCGGTTCGGCCATGCATTCCAAAGCTGCAAGCGGATGAGACCGCCTAAGGTCTCCAACGCACCCGATTGTCCCAGCGCGGCCCCATAGGAACTGGTGGAAACAAGCATCCCCCCCGGACGCAGGCATTTGAACGAGCGTGCCAGGTGCTTCCCGCCGATGTGATCAAGGACCATATCAACGCCCCCCTCACGCCTGACCAGCTCCACAAAATCCTGCGTCTTATAATCGATGGGAAACCCGCCAAGGCCCTCAATCAATGCATGCTTCTCCCGAGAGGCCGTTCCAAAAACTTCGATGCCCATCATCCGGCTCAGATCCAACATAGCGGTACCCAACCCGCCACCTGCCCCATGGACCAAAACGCGCTGTCCGGCCTTTAACTTCCCAACCCTGGTGATCAGGGCATACGCCGCAACATAATTCAAGGTCAGGCAGATCAACTGGAGTGGGTCAAGGTCATCCCTGACCGGCGTAAGCTCAGCTTCTGGCCAACAACTGAATTCGGCATACCCGCCGGTTCTCACCAGCGCGGCTACACGCTGACCCACTGATGAGCCTGTAACCGCAGCCCCTACTTTATCCACCACCCCCTCGAAATCGTAGCCCGGCGAGAAAGGGGGCCTGGGACTGCCCGGCACCACACCAGACATCCACAGCAGGTCGCCAAAGGCCACCCCGGCAGCCAATACTTTGACGCGTACTTCACCGGATCCCGGTTCCGGGAGGTCTCCTTCCACAAGGCGCAGGACTTCCGGTCCGCCGGTACTTACGGCAATCAC
>QKGK01000135.1 GCA_003250455.1 Chloroflexota bacterium
ACCTGGCCATTGGAACTCCCGTCGCCGATGCAGAAGCGGGGGCGGTCGAGGGCTTGCTGTGGATCAATTTGGTCGTCGATCAAATTAATTGCCACCTGCATGTGTCCCTGGGGCTGCATAAAGCCGCCCATCACCCCGTAACTGGCAAACAGATCGTTGGTGTCCTCATGGGTGATGAGCGCCGGGATAATAGTGTGGTAGGGGCGTTTACCGGGCCCCAGTGCGTTGGGATGTCCCGCTTCCAGACTGAAACCGAGGCCGCGATTTTGCAGCGTGAACCCCCAGCCTTTAGGCACAAAACCGGTGCCAAACCCCATGTAATTGGAATTGATAAAGGAACAAGCGTTGCCCTCGCCATCTACAATGGTGAGGTATACGGTGTCGGAACTGGTCGTCGGAGTTCCGTTGGTTTGATCCAGTGTGGCTTTGTCCGGGTGGATCAATTTTCGCCGGTCAGCTGCATATGCCTTGGAAAGAAGTTCTTCCAGAGGGGCAGGATTGGAATCGGGATCGGCGACAAACCACCGAGTGTCAGCAAAGGCTAGCCGCATGGCTTCGATCATCAGGTGAAGCCGTTTCGTGGAGAGTGCTGGCATCTCGGAGAGGGGGAACCCCTCCAAAAGGTTCAGGGCCAAAAGGGCGGCAAGCCCTTGACCGTTTGGCGGGCACTCCCATACCCGGTACCCATGATAAGTGGTGGAAATAGCGGTTTCCCAGGTGGATTGGTGGCTGGCAAGGTCTTCCAGGGTCATCACGCCGCCCTGATCCTGAATAACTTTGACGATAGCTTCCGCTATTTCTCCCTGGTAGAACCCGGCGGGACCCTGATGGGCCAATTTTTTCATCGTTCTCGCCAAACCTGGGTTTCTAAAAGTCTCCCCGGGACGGGGGGCTCGTCCATCAATTGTGAGTTCAATCCCGTTGGGAGCTGCGGCCAGCTGTCGGGAAGCTCCCCGGTCCCAAAAATAGGCTGTGATGGGAGCCACCGGATATCCCTCCTCTGCCAGACGGATGGCGGGGGCTAGGACTTTTTCAAGTGGTAATGTCCCATGGGTATTGACCATATCTGCCCACCCGGCAGCCGCACCGGGGACAGTGACGGTGTGTGGGTGGAATAAGGGGATGCCTTGCTGGAAGCCTTCTTTTTGGATCAGGTCCAGGGTAAGTGCCAATGGTGAGTGTCCGGAGCCGTTCAGCGCGTGGACTTGCTTTGTCCTGGCATGGTAGAACAATGCAAAACAATCCCCTCCCAGGCCGGTTGAGGTAGGTTCAGTGACATTTAGTGCTGCGGCGGTGGCAACGGCAGCATCGGCAGCGTTGCCACCTGCCCGGAGGATTTCCAACCCAGCGGCTACTGCCAGCGGTTGAGAGGTGGCTACCATTCCTTTTTTGCCTGCAACCGCTGATCTGCGGGAGTTGAATTCCATAGAGGCATGATAAAAAGGCATGAATTGGGCTCCTTTTGGGTGGTTTCGTCTAGATAGATTTATCGATGAAGGTTTCCAGATCGTTTTTAAGCTTTTCTAAAGAGGGCAAATGAATATACATCATGTGACCAGCTTCATAGTAATCCATCGAGATGTTGGCGTACTGATCTTTTGGCAAACCAATGTGGGAGAAAGTATACTCCGTTGCGAAGTATGGGGTGGCAAAATCGTAATACCCATTGGCTACAAACACTTTCAGGAAGGGATTGGCCGCAATCGCTTTACGGAGTTCTTCAGCTACATTGAGGTATTGGTTTTTCCATCCGTCAAACTCCCATTTTTGATACAGGGGAGCAAGGATTTCGTAAGGGATTTCCAATTCGAACTCCAGATCATGGCGGACGTAGTGGTTGAATGTTGCGGAATAGGGTCCCATAATAGCAGACATACTTGGGTCGCGTTCAAACCGTTCTCCTGCGCTGTCTCGATCTTTGCCGGTAAAACGGCTGTCGAGGCGGCCAACAGCCAATCCCTCGTTGCGAAGAAGCTCTTTCGTGAAGCGGAATATTTCAATGCGCAGATCTGTGTTCTCAATATATTGTTCTGATAATCCCGTATAGCGGGCTGATTTTTTAACGATCTGCTGCCGTTCTTCATCCGGGATAGTGTTGCCTTTCATCAGAGCGAGCAGGTATTCGTTCCTGGCAAACTCTTCTACTTCATGGAGGGTGGTGTGCAAATCCTTTGAAAGTTCAGCATCCAATTTATTGTGGTACCAGGCGGTGGCAGTGTAAGTTGGCAGGAACATGATGTAAGGA
>QKGK01000376.1 GCA_003250455.1 Chloroflexota bacterium
AAAACGGGTGTCCACCAGACACCCGTTTTGTATACAGAATTGCGTGAAAATTTTAGCTTTTGATTAATTCCGCAATGGCTTCAGGATGATCAGCTACAACTACGCCAGCAGCCTGCAAAGCTTTGACCTTTTCTGCCGCTGTGCCTTCGCCGCCTTCCACGATCGCGCCAGCGTGCCCCATCCGTTTTCCGGGAGGAGCTGTTTTTCCGGCAATAAACCCATATACGGGTTTAGTCATGTTTTTGCTGATGAAGTCAGCTGCTTTTTCTTCATCCGAGCCGCCAATTTCACCGATCATCACCACTACATCGGTTTCAGGGTCATCCTCGAACATGGCGAGAACATCAATAAAGTTGGTGCCGTTGATCGGGTCGCCACCAATGCCCACACAAGTGCTGGCTCCCATACCTTTTTGTTTTAAGGCATACAGAACCTCATAAGTCAGCGTTCCGGAGCGGGAAACCACACCGACATTTCCGGGGATGGCGATATTGCCGGGAATGATGCCCACTTTAGCTTCACCTGGTGTGAGCAGGCCAGGGCAGTTTGGTCCGATAAGCCGAACTTTCTTTTGATCGAGGTAATTGCGGACACGCATCATATCCTGAACGGGGACTCCCTCAGTAAGGCAGACGATCAGATCAACACCAGCATCGGCTGCTTCCAGCATGGCGTCTGGGGCAAATTTTGCCGGGACGAAAATGACGCTGGTGTTTGCGCCTGTGGTCTCAACCGCAATTTGAACAGTATCGAAAACGGGAACTTTACCATCCAGCACCCATTCGCCACCTTTTCCGGGACGCGTGCCTGCGACCACCTGGGTGCCATATTCCAGCATTTGTTCAGCATGAAAAAGGCCTTCCCTGCCTGTGATCCCCTGTACAACGACGCGTGTGTTTTTGTCAACCAGGATGCTCATTTACATATCTCCCTTCGCAGCGGCAACCGCTTTCTCGGCCGCATCGGCCAGCGTTTCTGCAGTGATCATGTCTGCGTCGGCCAGTAGTGCACGTCCTTCTTCAGCATTGGTGCCGACCAGCCGGACGACCATAGGTACATCTGGCTTTACCTCTTTCAAGGCGGCGAGAATACCTTTAGCTACCAGATCTCCCCGTGTGATGCCGCCAAAAATATTGAACAAAACAGCTTTTACATTGGGATCTTTGAGAATGATACGCAGGGCAGCCGCTACCTTTTCTTCATTTGCACCGCCACCAATATCCAGGAAGTTGGCTGGCTCTCCACCGAAATAGTTAATAATATCCATGGTTGCCATGGCTAAACCAGCCCCGTTGACCATGCAGCCAATCTGGCCGTCCAATTTGATGTAGGTCAGGTCGTGGTCCTTAGCTTCAGTTTCGGAGCTTTCCTCCACGTCCAGATCCCTTTGCGATTCCAGGTCTTTATGCCGGAAGAGGGCGTTATCATCCACGATCATTTTGCCATCTACAGCAATCAACTGTCCATCACCGGTGATGATGAGTGGGTTGATCTCGGCAAGTGTGGCGTCGAAATTTTTATAGGATTGCCACAGTCCATGGGCAACTTTGTTGAATTGACCCCACTGTTCGCGGGGGATTTCGATTCCAACTGCCAGATTGAGCACCTGGAAGTCCTGCAGCCCCAAGAGAGGGTCAATATGAATGCGGATAATTTTTTCGGGGGTTTTTGCGGCGACTTCTTCAATATCGACACCGCCGGCGGCAGAAGCCATAAAAACCGGTTTCTTGGCAGCCCGATCGTTGGTGATGCCCAGATAAATCTCTTTCTGGATGTCGGCGGCTTCATCAATGAGGACTTTCCGGACGGGCAAGCCTTTGATTTCCAGGCCAAGAATATGTTCTGCAAGCGCTTCCGCTTCAGAAGGAGAATTAGCCAGCTTGATGCCGCCAGCTTTTCCTCTGCCGCCTACCAGAACCTGAGATTTTACGACGACGCGTCCACCCAGTTCCTCTGCAATTGCTTTCGCTTCTGCCGGGGTGGTGGCAATTTCCCCCTTTGGGATGGGGACTCCATATTCAGCAAATAACTTTTTTGATTGGTATTCGTGTAGTTTCATTCATCCATCTCTTATTTCGGCACGGGCCGGAATTGGTTGATACAACGGAAAAATTATACCATGCAGGCCTTTTTTGTTAACGTTTGTGGCAGTGATTTTCTCTCGAAAACATTGATATAAGATCCCATATGAACCAAATAAAAAATAGGCGACGATGCGCCTATTATTCATGCGTTTTTTTGATTTCCTGCACCTCTTTTTCGGTGAGGGTGCGGAAGTTGCCGGGTTTTAAATTCCCAAGCGTGATGGTTGCCATCCGCACCCGGATGAGTTTGACGATTGGCAAACCGATTTGTGCGGCTGTCTCCCTGATTTGCCGCTTCCGGCCCTCGGTCATGATGACCCGTAACCAGGCACCATCTCCATGAAACCTTTCTACCCACACCTTGACCGGATTGGTGTGATATCCATCTTCTAGAACCACCCCGCGCTGCCAGATTTTGAGCTGTTCCTGGTCCGGATGCCGGGCTACAAGTACACGATATTCCTTTTCGTGCTCGAAAGAGGGGTGGGTGAGTATATTTGCCAGTTCCCCATCATTGGTCAAGATGATCAGACCTTCGCTTTCCAGGTCCAATCGACCAACAGGAAAAATGCGTGATTGGGCTGGAACAAGGTCAACAACGGTCTTTCGCCCACGTTTGTCTTTGGCGCTGGATAGAATGCCCCTGGGTTTATACAGGGCAAAGTATTCGAATTGGTGCTGAAATTCGACTTTGCGGTTGTCGACCTCGATGGTGTCTTTTGACGGGTCTGCTTTGTCTCCCAGGGAAATGACTTTCCCGTTGACTCGTACTCGTCCGGCAGAGATCAGTTTTTCACTGGCCCTTCGTGAGGCGATCCCTGCACGTGCCAGGATTTTTTGTACTCGTTCTTCCATACTTCACCGATTCAATTTTGGGGTATCAGAAAATAAGATCTGGGATCATTCTTTCAGCAGTTGATTATCCAGGGATAGCTGCTGGTGTGTCTCTTTTTCTACTTCGCTATGCTGATTCAAAGACAGGAAATCTTCTATGGGCGGCAGGTCTTTGATGGATGAAAGGCCGAAATATTGCAGGAATTCCGGAGATGTCCCATAAAGGATCGGCCGGCCAGGACCATCACTTCGCCCAACTTCCTCAACCAAACCTTTGGAAAGCAGGTTTCTTATTACGCTGTCCGAGTTCACTCCTCGGATGGCATCAATTGCCGGGCGGGTAATTGGCTGCTGATAGGCAACGATTGCCAGGGCTTCCAGGGCTGCGTGGCTGAAGCGGCTGGTGCTTTCCAGTTGGAGGAATTTTTCCACTTCTGCGGCAAGAAAAGGGGAGGTTGTCAGTTGATACCTGCCTTTATTCTCCTGCAGGCTAATGCCCCTGGATTTGAAAGCCTCTTTCAGAGTTTCCAGGGCTCCCTGGATGGTGGTAGTCGTTTCACCGAGTGCATCTGCCAGTTGAGCCGGGTAGGTGGGTGTTGGAGAGACGAACAAAAGCGCTTCAATTTTCGCTTCCAGGGAGAGCGAAGTTGCTTCTAATTTGGAGTTCTCTATATTTTCAGCCATGCTATAATTCGGTTTGATTCCTGATTAGGATATTAAAGTATATGAGATTATACCAGTTGGTAAAATTTGCTGTCAGTTTTCTTTTTTTAATTTCCATCGGATTGATTGCCGCTGGGTGTGGGCCTGTGCAATCCTCCGCTTCATTTAGTGTTCCAGTTGAAGCTGATGGGATGATCGTGAATGTCGAGATCGAACCTGGGACTACCGTTCGGGAGGCGATAGACCAGGCGGAGTTTGGCGTGGGCACATTGGATAAAAGCGATCCGCCCTTTTATTCTATCTTGCAGGATGGGGATACTGTTGTCCTGACCAGGGTTGAAGAAGAATATGTGGTCGAGCAATCCGTAATTCCCTATGACACCCAGGTGCTGCGGAATGAAAGTCTTGCTGAGGGGGAGCAGCGATTGATCCAGCCCGGTCAGAACGGACTTCAGGAAACAACTTTTCGAGTGTTGTATGAAGATGGTGTAGAAACCAGCCGTACAATTTCCGGAACATTGATTATCAGCAACGCTACCCCAGAAATATTAATGATCGGCAGCCAGGCGCCGTTTTCCGTGCTGCCGATTCCGGGCATTCTGGCGTACCTTTCGGCCGGGAATGCCTGGATCATGCGGGAAAACACCGGGGTCAGGGAACCTATTGTGACCACGGGAGACCTCGATGGGCGCGTCTTTTCGATCTCCCCGGATGGACGTTGGTTGCTGTATACGCGTTCGGGAGACGGGGAGGAAGCGATCAACTCGCTTTGGGTGGCCCGAATAGATTCTGAGGAGGGACTTGAGTATGATCTTGGGGTTGAGAATATCATCCATTTTGCCAGTTGGATCCCCGGGACGCATAACGCAATCCTTTATTCCACAGCCGAGGTGAATCCTGGTCCTCCCGGGTGGCAGGCGAATAATGATCTGTATTCGATCACGTTCAGCGAGGATACCGGTTGGACGACCAAGCCGAATGTCTCTGTGGAGCCCAATTCTGGTGGTCTATATGGATGGTGGGGGACTGATTTTGTTTTTTCCTCGGACGGAGAGCAGCTGGCTTATACACAGCCGGATGGATTTGGTTTAACAAACCGGGATTACGGCTTACTCAACGAGTTGGTTCCCTCACTGCCAGTCCAAACGCGGAGCGACTGGGCCTGGGTGCCACCGGTTGCCTGGTCGCCAGATTCGAATTTCATCTATTATGTTGAGCATGTTCCTCAGGAGGGAGTGGCTGTGGATGAGGATTCTCAGATCTTTAATCTGGCCGTTTATCCTTTCACGGGCGGCGCTCCGGTTACAATTGTTCCGGATGTGGGCATGTTCGCTTACCCGAAAGCATCACCCTTGCGAGAAGATCCGTCCGGGAGAGAAAGCTATCTTGTGGCTTTCCTGAACGCGTTATCTCCCCGCCAGAGCAGAGACAGCCTATATCAATTGATGGTGATGGATCGAGATGGGTCAAACCTGAAAAGGGTCTTCCCGGTTGAGGCTGGTCAAGGTTTTTCGCCAAACGACTTCTTTTGGCTTCCCTGGTATGCGGTGGATGAGTTTCCCTATTATGTTGCGATCATCAATCAGGGAGATCTTTGGTTAGTGGATGTAGATAACGGAAATGCTGTGCTGCTGACCGAAGGCGGTTTGGTCACCGCGATCGACTGGAAGTAAATTATATTCGAGGAGCAAATCGAATGCGAGTATTGATTACCGGAGCTGCTGGATTTTTAGGCTCTCATTTGTGTGATAAGTTTTTGTCGGAGGGGCACGAAGTAGTGGGGATGGATAACTTTATCACCGGCAAGCGGGAAAACCTGGCTCATTTAGGCGGCGAGCAGCGTTTTTCTTTTATCCAGCATGATGTATCTAATTATATATTTGTGCCTGGGAATGTGGATGCCGTATTGCATTTTGCATCCCCTGCCAGCCCGAACCCCAATTCTCCGGTGGGGTATTTTAATTTGCCCATCCAAACGATGAAAGCCGGTGCATTGGGAACTCACAACACATTAGGCGTGGCGAAGGCGCAGGATGCCAAGTATTTATTGGCTTCTACCAGCGAGATTTACGGCAATCCAAAAGAGCATCCACAAAAAGAAACTTATTGGGGTAATGTAAACCCGATCAGCACGCGCTCTGTGTATGATGAGGCCAAACGTTTTGCGGAATCGCTGACCATGGCTTATCATCGATTCCATGATGTCGACACGCGCATTGTGCGTATATTCAATACCTATGGGCCGCGGATGCACATAGATGATGGGCGAGTAGTTCCTAATTTCATTTCACAAGCCGTGCGAGGTGAACACCTGACAATTTATGGAGACGGTCAGCAGACACGCTCTTTTTGCTATGTGGATGATCTTGTGGAAGGGATATACAAGCTGCTAATGACGGACGAACATTATCCGGTCAATTTGGGAAATCCCTATGAGCTGACAGTTTTGGAGTTTGCCAGATTGATCAACAAGTTGACTGGGAACGCCGCTGGCGCGAAATTTTTTGAAGACAAAAGGACGGAAAGCGATCCAGAACGCCGCCAGCCAGACATTACAAGGGCGAAGGAAATCCTGAATTGGGAGCCTAAGGTCTCTCTGGAGGAGGGGCTGAACAAAACCATTGAATATTTTAGAAAGGCATTGAACCGCCAATGATTCTCATTCATAATGCCAAGGAACGCACTCGATTCCTGAAATTTGTTGTCGTGGGCACAATCGGGTTTGTTGTGGATTTTTCCACCTATAATCTGGTTCGGAATCTGATCGGATTTTCCCCTGAGGTTTCGAGTGTGATCTCTTTCAGCGCTGCCGTACTCAGTAACTTTATTTTTAATCGCTTTTGGACCTATCCGGATTCGCGATCGAAACCGGTTCCCCGGCAAATATTGGAATTTGCTGCGGTCAATGTGGCGGGGCTGATCATCCGAACAGTAATCTTTTCGCTGATCCATGGGCCGATGGCAGAGCTGTTTGCATTACTATTGCCTGATTTCTTTATTTCTCCAATTGCTTTAGGAGAGAATATTTCTTTGGCAATCGTGGTGGTGATCGTGATGTTTTGGAATTTCTTTGCCAACCGTTATTGGACCTACAACGATGTTGATTGATACCGACTTGAAATGGTTTTCGTGAGTTTGGGCTGTATACTTAGATATATTTCAATGATGCGAGTTCAGGAAATCTATGACTAGACAATTAAAACCCGTACCGATCTATACAACAATTGGGGATTTATCGGCTTTTATGGTCTACCCTAT
Organism: Chloroflexota bacterium; assembly: GCA_003250455.1. Taxonomy (GTDB): domain Bacteria; phylum Chloroflexota; class Anaerolineae; order Anaerolineales; family UBA11579; genus UBA11579. The sequence goes on from QKGK01000376.1 coordinate 6,840, forward strand.
GATCTACAATCTTACTGGTGAATGGATCGGCTTTGTGACCATGAACCGTGAGGTCTATTCCGTTCATGGCGATTATGTAGGGTGGCTGAGTGACGATCCGCGGATTTTGCGCAAGCGATCTTATTCGTATGATAAGCCAAAGCTAACTCCGCCCCTACCGCCTGAACGGTTCAGGGTGCCATCCAGAACTCCTCTTGCGCCAATGATGTCTGAATTGGGTTATGATACGGTTGATATATTGCAGGATGAGCCAGAGAAAATGCCCACCGTGGATGCAGGAGAATTGCGTGAGGATTTGGACTGACCATGCCGCGTTTATCTAAAAGTGCGAAGAGTTCCCGCACGATCCTATCTCAACTGATGTTACCCGAACATTCCAATACGCAGGGGAATGTGCATGGCGGTTGGATCATGAAACTGGTAGATGAAGCTGGCGCATTGGCATGTATGCGGCATGCCCAACACCGGGTTGTAACGGTAGCGATTGATCAGATGACCTTCAGCCACCCGATCAAAATTGGCGATTTGGTGGTGCTGGAGGCAGAGGTGAGCTATGTGGGACGTACGTCTATGGAGGCTGAAGTAAAGGTTTTTGCAGAAAACCCAGTTTCAGGTGATAAGAGAGTAACCAACACGGCCTATCTGGTGTATGTGGCGCTGGACGAGGCAGGAAAACCTGTTGAGGTGCCAGAGTTGATTTTGGAAACGGATTTAGAAAAACGACGCTTTGAGCTTGGCAAAGCCAGGCAGAAATATCGGATTAGCCAACTGCAAGAAAATGGAATTTAAGGTCTTCACCGATGATGGAAGAGGATAAAACAACCAATAGTCAACAAGTGCCCACAAGCTTGGAGAAAAATGAAGCCCCCAGTGCATCTGAAGGTATCCCGGCGGGAATCCGTTCCATCCGGGACTTAATTGACCAAGTTACCGGGCGGAATTTGCAGGATTATGATGAAGTGGATGCCGGGTATGCTGAACAATGGCCGTTCCCCTTCCTGGCATTAGTGGGGCAGCAGGAAATGAAATTGGGATTGGTCCTTTCTTTGATCAATCCCAATATTGGAGGCGTATTGCTGGTGGGACCACGCGGAACAGGAAAGACCACCGGTGTGCGTAGCTTGATCGACTTGATGCCCTATGTGTATGAAAGTAACTGCTATTATGGGTGCGTAGAAGAGGATTTGGAAGTTGGAGGGATGGACGCTATCTGCCCCAACTGTGTTGAGAAAATCGCCAGAGGTGAGGATCTTTCTACTCTGCGCTCGGCCCGTTTGGTGGAGCTACCGCTCAATGCGCAATTGGAAGATGTGTTGGGCAGTGTAGACCAGAATGCAGCTGCACATGCCCGGATGCGGGTGCGCCGGGGGATATTGTCTTATGCAGATCAAAATCTGCTCTATATCGATGAAGTGAACCTGCTCAAAAACGAGGTCGTTGATGTGATCCTGGATGCAGCCGCTCAGGGAAGTTACACAGTGCGGCGAGGTCAATTCTCTGCGACATACCGCTCCCGATTTACTTTGATCGGTACGATGAACCCGGAAGAAGGCGCTTTGCGACCGCAAATTTTGGACAGGTTTGGGCTGCGGCTGTTTGTCCAAGGGCTGGAAGATGTAGATGAACGCTTTGAAGCCTATTTGCGCTCGAAAGCATACATGGCAAATCCAAAACAGGTGGTAGCCTCGTATGCAGAGGAAACCATGCTGGCGCGAGATGAAATCTCCGCTGCGCGGCAGATGCTCCCGAAGGTAACCCTCTCCAAAGAAACGGCGAAATTGGGTCTGGCGTTGATCCAAAAATTGGGTATTGCTTCTTTGCGGGCTGAGATCACACTGTTTGAGGCAGCCAGAGCACTGGCTGCTGCTGACAGCCGTACTGAAGTAACACTGGACGATCTGCAGCAAATCGCACCTATGGCGGTGCGCCTGCGCCGATCCACTTTTATGCAGAATTACTTTGATGGTCAGAAAATGGAAGAAGAAGAGATCTTGGATGCAATAACCATGATCATGAAAGCGGGTAACGAATAATGTCCCCTATACGAGTGATTGCCGGGAAAGCCAAAGGCAGGAAGTTGAAAATGGTCCCTGGAGATTCCACCAGGCCAATAACAGACCGCGTCAAAGAATCATTGTTCAATATCATCCGTCTGGACTTGCCAGGGTGCAGCTTTTTGGATTTATTTGCCGGAACCGGAAGCGTGGGTATTGAAGCATTAAGTCAGGGGGCAAAGTATGTTCGCTTTTTGGACCGAAACAGAAGAGCCATTGAGATCATTTACGAAAATTTGAAGAATGTGGAATTAATAGAGGGGGCAGAAGTGTTGCAAATGGATGCTTTTGCCCTAATTGGTAGAAGGGCCGATAAAGCATTTGATTATGTATACGTTGCACCTCCTCAATATAAAGGGATGTGGAAACAGACAATCCAGGATCTGGATAAGCAGCCAGGATGGTTGGTTTCGGATGGGTGGGTAATTGCACAAATTGACCCAAAAGAATATGAATCTCTCGAGCTGGCGAATTTATCTGAATTTGACCAGCGGAAATATGGCAATACGTTGCTGGTCTTTTATGAACGAGTAATCCCTGATAACTGATCAGAAAATAACGGCAGATTGATTGCCAAAGTTATTGGTAACCAACTGTTATTTATGGAATTCGATCACGAGTTGATCTGATTCGTACCGGTATTGAGCAAATAAGACTGGGTCATGTTTGCCAGCTTCAAGAATGGCAGGAATGATTGTGAGTAAATCTTCCACCAATGGGAGTTTGGATAACTCTTTTGGGTTTACCCAAACAGGAGTGCCTTCATTAGTAGGGATAGCTTCTCCTTCTCCAGCTTCACCAGAGAACACAAACATCCCAATCCCCGGATTTTTATTAATGTCGATGGTGACGACCATTTTCAATTGAGGGTGGAGCAGATCCAATCCGGTTTCTTCTTTGAATTCCCGATACGCGGCTGAAAGAACATTTTCCCCCTTTTCGATGTGTCCACCTATTCCATTGAATAAATTAGGCCATGTTTTCTTGTCTTTTGCCCCCTTGATCAGCAAAAGTTGTTCCCCGCGTGTCGCAAAGACCAACACGCGGGGAATGATTTGATACTTATCCAGTGAGATTTTTTGATCTTCTACCGACATTAATCGGCGAGATCAGAGGTGTCCTCTTCCTCGACATCACCAGTGACTATGGAAATGTATGATGTGAGAGAGGGCAATGGTTTCACCGGGGTGACGAATTTGTCAACATACTGCTTGGTGTCGGCGATTGCCAAGGAATCGAACAATTGGTTGAATTGTTTTTCCCATTCTTTTGCGACATCAGCCTTAGCCTCTGCAGACAAATTCAGGATTTCTTTTTTGTATACACCAAGGACACGCTTCCGGGATTTGTAGTAGAACTGATCGTCTGTCATATCCGGTTTGCGTTCATTCTGGGCGTTCTCATCCAGGTAGGCGTACATTTCTTTTATCAGATCCTCGGGAGCATTCTCAAAGAAAATGTTCTGGAAATTGGTTGCCAGGTGGACTTCGCAAGCCTCAGATTCAACGAATTTGCCAAATGCGTCCTGCGGCAAGGTGGATGCGCCGTGCTGGACTGCACCGGCCATGCCATAAGCCTCGCGGGCAACGGTGCTCAGGTGCTTGAGGGTGTCAAAGTCTACACTTACCTGGGCAATAGAGCCGTCGGGAAGGACGACCCCACCGTGGGATGTGCCGGTTTGAATGCTGATCTTGCTCAGTCCAGCGGCATTCGGATCGAGCGCAGCCAAATTTTGGTTGTAGCCGTCGGTGTAAACGCGCAATTCCTCTTCTGTGGAATTCGCCTTGCCAACTTCACCGATTTCTCCACCGATGGAAATGGTAACTCCTTCCGGCTCAATTCCACGGATGTAATGGGTCAGTTTTGCGGAAAGGGAAGAATTGAGTTCCTGCTGTTCAGGGACGGTTGCTTTCTCGATGTCAACCAGCGTAGAGGTATCAACATCAATGTTGTAAAAGCCTGCATGTATGGCTTCCAGTGACAGATCTTTGATGGCTGTCAGTTCTTTTTCAGCGTTATCAGCATATCTACCAGCCGAGACCTGGAAATGGTCTCCCTGGATGAATACCGGGCCACGATACCCTTCAGCAATGGCTGCCCCCAAAATATTGGTGGCATATTCGGTTGGGCGTTGGTCGGTATAGCCCATCTCCGACCGGGCGATTTCGAAGAGGATCGTTCCGGCATTGATCTTGTTGGCAATATTGAATACTACGCTTGCGGCTTCAAAAGCTAAAACGCGCAGGTTGATTGCGGGCACCGTAAAGGTACGCGGCACATCTCCACGCCCCCGTGCGATATACAGTTCATGAATTGAGGCAGGGAAGATACCGAGGTCTAAGGCAGCGCCACGCACCAGGAAACGGGCAATAGCTGCCTTTTCTCCGCCAGCCAGTGCAGACATGTCTACCAGGGTGGCGATATTTTTTCGGAGGGTTGCTTCATCGGTCACATGGACAGAAGATTTGTCGGCTTCCAGGCATCCTCCAATAGATTGAATGACATCATTTAGTAATTCGGTTTTCATAAGTTTACCTTTCTGGGTTATAAAAATGATAGCATAAGATAACCAAGCTATTTTACCATTGCTTTATCATGTTTTATATCATTTGGATACAGGTAAGTTCTCATGTATAATAATTTGGAACTTAATCAAATTATTCTGTGGATTTCTTGAAGGAGGAAACACATGAGTGACTTGTTTGACAAGGTAACATCGGACCAAGATCCCTTTACCAAGTTGCTGGGAAAAATCCCGGGCTTTAAGGGATACGTTGAGCGTTCCAGCAGACGATCTGCGGATAAAATTTTGCGCGATCAAATTACAACTGAGTTCACGATCGCTCATAAGCGCATAGGCGATCTGCAGCAAGATTTTGCTTCATCCGGTGAGCTTCTGTATCTGGATGATCTGGAAAAAGCCGCAGTAAAGATACAGACCTTTATGGATAAGATCTCGGCGGCATCTTATGGATATTCTGGCTTTTTTGATGCGATCAAGATCAATGAAGAAGAATTGGCAAAAATCTATGAATTTGATGCGGCATTGCTAGATTCCGCTGACGAGATTTCAAGGGCAATTGATAACGTTGAAGCGTCCATTGGCACAGATGGACTTCCAGCTGCAGTCCGGAATTTAGTAGGGTTATCCCGCGACCTGGTGACTGCTTTTGAGCGCAGAGATGAGGTTGTTACCGCAATCTCTTCAGAATCTGCTGAGTAAATTGGAGGAAAAGAATGGCAAGGTTTATTGATGTAATTGAATACCCAAATGAGATGCGAGAGGAGTTGGTGCATCGTATTCCGGAGAATGGTTCTGGCGATTTTCGGATTGGATCACAACTGATTGTTCGAGAGTCACAAACTGCAGTATTTTTCCGTGACGGGAAGGCTTTGGATTCATTTAGTGCTGGCAGGCACACCATCGCCACTGCGAATATCCCTTTGTTGGTGAATCTGGTTGGCAAGGTGTTTGGCGACCGAACGCCGTTTACAGCTGAAGTGTATTATGTGTCGATGCGGGAATTCCTGGATCGAAAATGGGGCACCCCACAACCAATCCCCATGCAAACACCGGGAATTGGCCTGGGCTGGCTTCTCCTTCAAGGCTTTGGAACCTATGCCTATGAAATCAGCGACCCGCAGCAGTTTGTGACCCAGGTAGTAGGCACTCAGGGTGTATACCGGACATCGGATATTGAAAACGACCTGAAATCCCGTTTGCTGCGCAGTCTTTCAGATATGCTTGGTGAACTCAAAGGGAAGTATGAATCCGTCCAAGACTTGATTGCGCTGCAAGAGGAATTGAGCGCAGGCGTCCGGGCAAAAGCTCAGGATGATTTTGAAGCCCGCGGTTTGACCCTGAAGTCCTTCGTGATCGCAAACCTGAACCCCTCCAAAACCTCCGCAGACGACCTGCGGGCGATGGGGCTGCTGGATATGGCCACCTACACCCAATTGCAGGCTGCAGATGCTATGCGTGACGCGGCAAAGAATCCGAGCGGCGGCGCAGGGCTGACTGCTGGTATCGGCGCTGGAATGGGCATAGGCAATATTATGCAAAATTCACTGCAAAGCGCAACTCAGGGAACCCAGCAATCCAGTTCCAGCAGTGGCGGGGGCGCTGGCGTAATGCCGGACGTGATGACCCCTGCTGAAGCGGCGTCCTTTTTGAAGGTGTCGGAAGAAGATGTCCTGGCGGCAATTGAATCGGGCGACTTGAAGGCCCGCAAGTTAGGTAATGCTGTTCGCATCAGCAAGTCTGCTTTGGAAGAATTCCTGAACGGATAAGGGAATCCCGAAATACAATAATCACTAGCAACCTCACTCTATGTTTTGGAGTGAGGTTGCTTTGTATCATTTGTTCAAATTGGAGAAGGAGATAGGATGAATTCGGAGCGGAAGTTTGTGCGATATGCCATGTTTGGGTCACTCTATTTTACACAGGGGACGATATTAAGTTATTTTACCGCCCTGAATGCTTTGTATTTTTTGCATAAAGGGTTGTCCATGACAGACGTTGGGATTTTTGCCTCGATTGCATTGATCCCTTTTGTGATCAAAATATTCTGGGGAATGTTGAGCGACCGCGTCAATCTGTTTGGGTTGGGACATCGAAAACCCTATATCGTGATTGGGCTGGTGGTTCAATTGGTCTGTTTGATCGTGGTGCCATTTATCGATCCCGGTGAGCAATATTGGACTTTTGTGGCACTGGCATTTGTTTTACAAATGGGAATGGCTCTGTATGACACCTGCACAGATGGCCTTGCCCTGGATACGACTTCAGAAAATGAGCATGGCACCATCCAGGGATTTATGGTGGGGGGGCGTGCGTTGGGGGTTGTGATCACTGCCTCTTTGGTTGGGATCCTGGCTGAAAAGGTTTCCTGGGCGGCAGTATTTTGGGCGTTGGCGGCTTTCACGGTGATACCCCTGCCTTTTGTGTTTGGAATGAAAGAGGCGGAGCGACCCAAGTCCCGGCAGTTTGAGTGGAGCGCATTTTCAGCGTTCAAGCAGATTCCGGTGCTGGCGCTCTCGGGCGTGGGTTTTGTTTTCTTTTTGATCATTGCTGGCGTGAACCAGATCGTCAATCCATTTTTGGCAGGATCTTTCAATATTTCGCTGTCTCAGGCTGGTTTGTTTACGACACTGTGGGGAATTGGGGTGGTTTTGGGTGGCGTGGTTGGCGGCTGGCTGGTGCAAAAAGTGGGCAGAAGGAATGGGTCCCGCCTGGCAATTGGGCTGTCGTTCGTTTCAATTGTGGCCCTGGTGTTCACCAATAATCCAGGAATTGCATGGCCGGTAGTGGGGATATTTGGACTTGCATATGGCACTTACCAGACGGTCTATTTTGCACTTTCAATGGGCTACACAGATTCAAGAATTGCAGCATCTATGTTTTCGATCTTAATGGCTGTTTCCAATATCGCACAGGGAGTGGGGATGGCATTAAGCGGATTGTTGGTGGATGTGATTGATTATCGCTATACATTTGTGATCTTTGCGCTATTGAATATCCTCGCACTTCCTTTGCTCCCGTTTGTATTTGGAAAGGAAAAACGAGCGTCACTTTCTACAATTTGATTAAATTTTTTGCCCCCTCTGTTGTTGTGACTTTCTCCCGTTTCAAGGGTTATAGTAATTTGGACTATATCCCTGATTTCTTAGGAGAAATTGCACATGACGGAGCAGCGAACAACCAATAAACGAGCCCAGTGGGCCTGGTATTTTTATGATTTCGGCAATTCTGCTTACGCGGCAGTAGTTTTACTGGCTGTGTATTCGGTTTATTTCAAAGAGGGGGTAGTCGCCAGTCCGGAAGGTTCGGCGCTCTGGGGGTTGGCACTGACGATCGCGATGTTGGTGGTTGCGGTCGTCTCTCCATTCCTGGGGACAATCGCTGATTATTCCCAGAGAAAAAAATTATTCCTCTTCATTGCGACCGGAATAGCAGTAACTTTTACAGGGCTGCTGTTCTTTGTCCAAAAAGGAGATATATTTTGGGGAATGGCTTTGTTTATCCTGGCCGAAATCGGGTATCGCAGCGGACAGGTATTTTATAACTCCCTGCTGGTGGATGTTGCCGATCCGGATGAGGTTGGAAGGGTTTCCGGGAATGGGTGGGCAATTGGGTCTATAGGCGGGATCATCTGTCTGGTGATCGTGCTTGTGCTGATCCAGATGAACCCTGGCAATACAGTGATCGTGCGGTTTTCACTTGTGATCACAGCGGTGTATTTCGCGCTATTTACGCTTCCCACATTATTCTGGATCAAAGAGAAGAAGGCTGCACAAAATAAAGTTGGCGATAATTATTTCAAAATTGCAGTACAGCGGCTAAAGCACACGATCCAATCGGTGCGGGATTTCAAAGAGTTCCTCAAATTCATGGTTGCATTGCTGATCTACAATGATGGGATCATCGCTGCTTTGGATTTTGCAGCTATCGTTGGGGCGGTGTTGTTTGGGGTGACGGACACCCAATTAATCATCTTTGTGATCATTGTTCAGGTTACCAATGTGATTGGGGCATATGCGTATGCGATCATTGGGGAAAGGATCGGGTATAAAAACAGTCTGGTTCAATCATTGCTGCTGATGGTGCTGGCAATTGGGGCGATGATGTTCATCAACAGTGTTGAAGCCTTCTTTATTGTCGGGGCTGTGGCTGGCTTTGCTATGGCTGGTGTGCAATCGATCAGCCGGACTTTGGTGACGGCTTTTGCGCCTGCAAGTAAGGTGGCTGAATTTTATGGCTTCTTTGCCCTTGCAGGCCGCACATCCTCCATCATCGGTCCTGGGGTGATGGGGTTTGCTGCATCCGGGTTGTCTGCCTGGCTGATGAAAACCCTGGTTGACGCGAATTTGGTGGCCGCAGGAAATTTATCGGCTGTATCTGTTACTGAGCAGATCGGGCATCGCTTTGCGATTGTGACGATCGTGATCTTTCTGCTGGTTGGATTGATGCTGCTGTTGTTCGTCAATGAGGCGCTTGGCCGCCAGGCTGCCATTGAGGCGGAGGATCGGTATAATGGAAATTAATGATGGAACCTTCCAGGAAGATTAAGAGCGAGCAACTTGAGAAGCGGCGACCAGTGCGGGTCTTTTTGCAAGGACTGGCTAAAATTGCATTCTGGCTGCTGACGGATTTGGAAATTGAAGGGCAGGAAAATTTCCCTGAAGAAGGCCCATTGTTGGTTGTTGGTAATCATTTCAGTATGGTAGATATTGCTGCTTTTGTGCGCGCTGCCCCGTATCCGATGGAATTTATTGGAGGAGCAGTATTTGCCAACGCACCCAAATTCATGGCGGTGTTCCCACGCATGTGGGGTTATCTGCCAGTATTCCGGGGAACCGGATCTCATTTTGCCCTGAGAGAAGCGGAAAAAGTCCTAAAGCGGCAGGGTGTATTGGCAATATATCCGGAGGGGGGCAGCCATGCTCGAATGCTGCGACCAGCCCGGCCGGGGACTGCATTTCTGGCTGCCCGAACCCAGGCGCGGGTGCTCCCGATAGGGTTAATCGGGATGGATGAGGTATTTGAAAAATTAGGGAAATTCAAACGGGCGAAAGTGAAGATTCGCATCGGGAAACCAATTGGCCCTTTCGAAGTAACGGAAAAGGGCACCAAGAGGCGGGAAAAATTGGAGCAGATTGGGGTCACGATCATGCAGCGGATCGCCGACCTGATCCCGCCAGAGAAACACGGCTTTTTATCGGATGACCCTGAATTGAGGGCCCAAGTGGTTGAATATCCATGGGAAGATAAACCGGAGGGGGAAGTGGAAGGAATGAACGTCCGTTAGGTTAAGAAAATGGCTGGAACTTCTCAGTTCCAGCCATTTCTATCAACGTGTTGGATCGAAAAATTCGCTTACTTGGTTTCAGCGTGAGCCACCCAGGATTCTTCTGCCTGGAGTGCACGCACTGAGGCGGGACTGATCTTCCGGTAAATTTTTTCAGGGGGTTGGATCTCTCCATCAAATTCAAGCAGGTAGTCCAACGGGATGTCAAATAGTTCGGTGTTGGTCTCCAGGTAAGGTTTGATCAATTCCCAGTCAGCTTGCGTAAAGGGATGGAACTCACCACCGTTGAGCTGGTCCTCTGTTACGACTTTGTCTGGATCGCGAAGATATATCGCTCCGCCAGATGCAAGGGAAAAGAGGTTTCCGCCTGGGTAGGGTGTTTCCAGATCGACCAACTGATTGTGTTCGTCAAATGTCAGCCCGTTGAGAATAACAAAGCCTCCACCGTGCAGCGGATCCCCAGCCATGAATGATTCAGCAAGGTAATCCAGGCAGGTGCCATTGATGACTACCCTGGGCTTGCCGACAGCATTGATCAGAGGACGGCCAGCTGCATTGCCCAGGATATAGGCTTCACCACCTTTTGCGCCGTACATAAAGGTCTGTCCAACGTCTCCATGAACGACCAATTTTCCGGCTTTCATGATCTGGGCAAGCTGGTCCTGTCCATTGTTGTGGACATGGATTTCCAGCCCGTCTATACCAGAAGATAGGTAATCGCCAGGGGAACCATAAACGTCAATGGTGATGTCAGCAGTGCCTGGACCAAGGCCGGCTCCGATAAATCGGTGACCTTTGCAGTTGGCGATGATCAAATGCCTAAATCCATTTTTCACCAGACGATGTATTTCACGCGCAACCGACTCTTCACCCTCCGGCTGGTAATTCAGTGCGTCAATGACGATAGCCTGGGTGGGCGATTCAGGGTGGGGCAGCGGGTCACCCAAGGAAATTGACCGATATTCTTTTGTTGGGGCTGCTTTGATCATATCGAAAATTTCCTGCAGGGCATCATCAAAAAAGGAAAGCAGCGATGAACGCCGGAGGTCATGGGTATCGTAGCGGCGGTCCATCAGCAGGGTGAGTGTTTTCATCGGTGATTGCCAGGATTGAGATTTCTGTCCCATGTATTTTAGCTGGTTCAAAAAAGTCAGCACATCCGGGTACTCCCAACTTGAGAGGTGGTTTGTAAAGGTGGCAAAAAGCTCTTCAGGGCCGCCATCCAATTGCTCATTCGCTATATCTGATGTGGTGACTATGCCATTTCGATACGGCAGGGAGCTGGTGGGCGTGGGAACAGGATTGCCAAACTTGTCCTGCAGGATCAGCTCAGGAGCGCCACCATCCTTGTGATATTGAACAGTGAACAGGAATGCCCCCCCATCAGTGTGGCTGCCGCCACGGGCGTTCCAGTAGCGGTCTGCACGCTTCCAGAAGCGGTGGTCTTCCTCGCTGAGGCTCTCCAGGGCGGCATCGATTCCCTGTTTTTCGGAAGCGGCAAATCCAATAGCTACCGATTCCCCGTTTTCGAGTTGATGCTCCTGGATGGCAAATACCTGGGGACGGAGCATGCTGGTATCCGTGATGCCGGTCAGACGATAAACAGGCCCCTCGGCTTTGTGGGTATCGGATTGCGCGATGAGGAAGAACCACGGGCCGTCGGGGGAGCAGTGCATATGGGTATCCTGAAGCATTTTGTACACGCCCTGTTTTTCCTCAGGGAGTTGGGTGAAATCCCGTTCCGTGGTTGGCGCCATGGCCTCGATTACATATTCCAATGGATAGTCATAGATGCGGTGAAGCAGGTCGAATACCTGGACGGCAACCTCTGTATCAGTAAGGAAAAGCGGGTAAATATTGCGCTGGGCAAGATACTCGCTGATAGATGCGTGGTTGGCAAAGTCACCATTGTGCACCAGGGCTTCGTTCATGCCGATGAAGGGGTGCGCGCCGCCGGGATGCCAGACACGGCCTTTGGTTGGGTAGCGGTGGTGGCCGATCCAGACATGCGCGTGGGTGTCTTCCAGTTTGTAATAGCGGATGACATCATCTCCATATCCGACCATTTTAAGCACCAACATGTTTTTCCCGTGGGAGAGGACAAAGGCTTCCTTGTCCCCGGTGGATTTGTAGAAGCTGATGTTCAGCTTGTAGGTGTTCTGGAATACTACTTCATCTTCAATCCTGCGCCGGTCGGCGTGGATCAGGTCGTTCGATTCGGCGAATTGGTCTGCAACTTCCGGTTTGACGCGGACAAAATATTCGACCACAAATGGCGGAGCAACATCCAGTTCCGGAATATCTGCAAAGTTTTCCATGTGGGGCTGCTCCCGGACATGGTCTACCTCAAATGGGGCGTAGATGAAATCCTTCTCTAATTGGTCTCGTACAGAAGGATCGAGGTAGGCTACCGCGATCAGGTAATCGTTCTCCAGGACCTCTTTTGAGACGCCAAATTCCTCCGGGATGAGGCCGACTGCCGCAATCCCGCCGCCTTTGCCGTTGCCGCGGTTGCGCATTTGGATCAGCGATTGGAGCATGTGTTTGGCCGATACCTGTACATTGGAAGACATTCCGATGACGCCGCAGCCGCCTTCGGCAACTTCATCGTTTACGATCTGGAATCCGCCTTCCGGTTTGAAAATACTCCGGGAGCGGATCAGTTTTTCGATCATGTTTTGTTCATTCATCAGGCAGTCTCCCTGCTCTTACGGTAAACCAGCAGGTCTTTGCGACCTACCAGCTGGCGTATGGAAGATAATCCTAATTTTCTCAGGATGCTCCTTAGCTGCAATGCATAAGACTTGTATAGATTGCTGATGCGCTGTGCTCCCCATAATGGGTCTACAAACTGGGAAAGGAGCGGGTCTGTGGTAGTGAGTCCAAAGGGGCAGCCGCGCCCACGCTCACAGTTGGAGCAGCGTGTGCAGCCAAGGGCAACCAGTTCTGAGGTGCCCATGACCACACCGTCTGCACCAAGAGCGATGATCTTGGCAATATCGTCTGCCGTGCGGATGCCGCCGCTCGCCATAACCACGAATTGATCGCGAATGTTTTCGCTGACCAGATATTTATGGACTTTTGGTACCGCAAATTCAATTGGCATGGCGATGTTCTTTTTGGCGATCTCGGGGGCTGCTCCGGTACCTCCGTAGGATCCGTCCAGATGGATGATATTGGCTCCAGCATAAAAACTGCCTACGGCAACCATATCTACGTCTGTGGGGGTGGAAACTTTCACCGAGACCAATGCTTCAGGATTTGTGGTTTTGATCCAATCTACATGCTTGCGGTGGTCTTCCACGGAATACACGCTGTGGAAGGGGAAGGGTGAGAACAGGCTGACCCAGGGAACACTTTCCCGGAGTTGCGCCACGGTTGTCGTGGCTTTGTCACCCAAAAGGTGTCCCCCTAAGCCCGGTTTTGCACCCTGCGCATACTTAAACTCGACAATAGGCGCGTACTGGATCGTCTCCTCGCGCACACCGAACATCCCGGTAGCTACCTGGGTAATGATGTGGTCTTTGTAGGGGAGCAAGGATTGTGGGTACCCACCTTCACCAGTGGAGAAAAAAGTGTCCCACTCTTTAGCCGCAATGGCGCGGGACAGCATTACCTGCTCACTGATCGAGCCATAGGACATCCCTCCACCATAGATGGGGAGCGGAATGGTGATCTCTTTGCCTTCGCCGCGCAGATTGAGGGGAATAGCAATATCCACCTCGGTGCTTTTGGGGAGTTGGTCACTTTCCGGCAGCCAGTTGAAGTCAAGGACATCAAACCCGCCTTCGGATGCGCCTATGCGGTATTCCAGACCATGGTCTGGGGGCATGCCGTGCTCGGCCTGGTAATAGGTGGATAAGATCAAGTCGCTGGTCCAGCGGAAGTCTCCCAAAGCACGGGGTACATCGATCATATCGTGTGACCAAACGTGGAAACCATCCCGAAGATGTCCGGAGTGTTTTTCCACAATATATTGTTCAATGGTTTTGTTGTCTTCTTTACTCATAACCTACAACTCCTGCAAACGCGTCTGCTTCCATAGCTTTCATGAACATGGCGCGTCCTATTTCTCCACGCATTCTGCGCACTTCTCTGATCCCCATGGCTCCGCTGATTTCCAGTAACTGGTCCCGCCAGGTGGCAGAAAGATTTAGTATCCGGTTGACTCCCCATTCCTTGGTGAGCTTTTGGGGAAGGGTAAATATGCTGGTTTTCCGATCTTTGCACTCACCAGAGAATTTTGCCTGAATTGCGACCAAAATAGGTGTGTCCAGGGCAATTGCGTCCAAACCACAGATAATGGCTTTGGGGATGTGTTCCGCTGCAATCATGCCGCCGCTGCCTATCAGGGTGACTTCCTGGCGGATGCCCGCGTTTACCAGGGTGGTATGGGTGTTGCGGATCAGATCAAGGACAAAGGTTCCATCAGGGTTTTGTCCATGATAATCTGCTAATAAGTGGAAGGTATGAATACCAGTGTTCACATATTCAAGAAGTTCATCGCCTTTTGTGAACGGAATTCGCAGGACGAGGATTGCTCCGGAAAATTCCTGCATCAAAAATTGAGCTGTTTCCGAATCGTATCCATCCAATTCGATCATCCGGGGTGAGTAAGGCAGCTGGTGTAATTTGCGAAAATTGTCTTTCGTTACCAGCGGAATTCCCGCATCTGTGTCGATGGAATTTGCCAGGATGGTATCGATTGGGAGTACTGAGAATGATTCCAGTTTGGTAGCAGCTTCAGATGTGATCTGCGCAACCAGGTTATCCGCGTTTGTATGTGGCGGGACATCGAAAAGGAATGGAATTGGCAGCGTGATGACCTGAGGTGTTCTTCCTGTGGACTGGCCGTTTTGGTCAAATACAAGATAATTTGGCCGGAACCCGATGTCTACTACGGTGGAGATGAATTCGCGGCCATGGATACCGTCTCTGGTGGGGCGGACAATCTCAGACATATCCGTCCACATGCCGTCCCAGCCTTGGCCACCAAACTTTCCGCGGTAACCAGCCCCCCGGACCGGGATCATGCCTTCCTGGGCTTCATAGCTGATGGCGTTGACGTAATCACTGGTGAAGTAGGAGTCACCCAATGCTTTGCGTTCAGGGTTATGCAGCACTGTGATCATCCCAGGGTTCTCTGTGGTGCAGCGTAGACACCCTACACAATGCTGTGGGCGAGGCGCAAATCCGCCAACCGGTCCTGAAAATACACCATAAAGGCATGGACGGCTGAGGGCAACCTCCCTCCGTTTGTAACCGTGTTTGAGAAATTGGCCCAATAGATACTTGGCTAATTTAGGGCGACTGACCTTAACGGTAAATCGGGATGGCCACTTTTCTATGTCCGGGGAGGTGGTAGTAGCGATGTGGTAACGGTTATATTTTTTTGAAAATTTATGTTTCATCCTTTTCTCCTGAGAGAATATAAAAATGGGCATACACCTGGTGCATGCCCATTTATTGCGTCTATGGGGAGGCACCCTTCCTTTGGCAGCCGGGAAATTGACCCAATCCGGGTTAATAATTCCCAATACCACCGCCAAAACTTTGTCCCGGGTGTCACCATCCGGTTTTGAATTTCAGCTTACTTCGGAAGGGAGAAAAGAAGCCTGTGGCTGGCTTCGGAGGCATCCGCTGATCTTTCGATTTTCCATGGCAACAGGCAAATGCCTATCGCAAAGTTAGCATTCTCTTCGCAGAGAAGAACCTCCACCTCGTAGTCTTTGTAAAAATGATCACAAAGGCTCAGTCGCTAATTCTCCGTATTCAATTTCCTGCAATCATAATGTTAGCTGGGGTGGATGTCAAGCCAGTTGGATAGATTGCTTGTGCAATTTTTAATCGGCTACTCGTCAGATTCCTGATTATCTTTGCTGGCGCGTTTCTTCGCCTGGCGCAACCGGGAGAATGTGTCTACATCCTTTTCCTCCTTTTGTGGGGAGGGCTGCCTGGAAGGTTTTTGCGGTTGTTTTGTCATATCCGGTTGGGATGGAATAACGACAGGTGGCTCGTCTTCTGTATCAGAAGTGTTTCTGGCACGGTTCCTGGCTTCAAATAAGTTTTCCAATACGCGGGGTTGATTCGCCTCTTTTGCTTGTGGCCTTGAGAATAGGGCAGCTACCTGACTTTTGGCTTTCTGAACCTCTTCGCGACCAAAGATCAAACGCCGGATAGCCACGTCCAGGGGGAAAAGAAGCGTTACTGCCAACAGGAGCGGCCTCCAAATCTCTACGGCAAAGGATGCGGAAGGCAGGTTGTGGAGAAAAGCTTCCCCAGGTGTGAGTAATTCTCCGCCTCCGGTTACTTCAGATAGTTGTACCAATTTCGCCAGGTCCAGGGCTGAAGCACGGTATTCCGGGGAGTAGGGAACAACGAGGCCTATGGTTTGCTGGCCGAGCGATTGGTGATTCTCATCGTTTGCTCCAATGCGGATCATGTATGTGCCGGTTTCAATGGCTTGAAATGTGCCCGAATATTCACCGGTGCCGGACTGTTCCAGAGGGATATCCTTGGTATTGCCGTCCATATCAATGATGACCGCATTCGCCTGGGCAAAATTAACCGGCTGACCGGATTCGTTCTGGATGGCGAGAGAAACATTTCCCTGGGTCCCTTCCAATGAGGCAGAAGCGATGAAGCTATCGGATGACTGCTCAGGAGAAACCCATTCCACAAGCTGGGAAGCAAATTTGGCAAAGGTATCCCAGGTAACCCATTCTTCACCCCATTGTCCCTTCATGTCAGATGTCCACGCGGCGGAGCGGCCAAGCCCATACTGCCAGGTTGCCAGTACAGGGTCGCCTTTGGGGGAGATGAGTTCCAGTCTGGCAGCGGTTTTGGGGGTGGTGCCGTTGTACCCGAATAATCCGGGGAGGTTGAGGGAATCAATCCCGTAAAGGGATGCACCGGGATTATTGGGCAGCGGGTAAAAAGCTTCCTCAATGATGTATTCTCCCACAGATTGAACGGTTTCCTTGAGGAAGATATCCGGCACGCTGAGCATATCTTCTGCGGGGTAATAACGACCTTGCCCAGCTTCAGCCAGGGCTTCCAGGTATTCCGCTGAACCTCCGCCAGCTGCCACGATACTGAAGGTGATGCCATTGTCGGCCATTTCTTCGACCATCGAGGTCATATCCCCGGAGTGGGTCCAGCCATCTGTGAGCAGGATGATATGTTTGCGTTTGGCATCCACGCCCTGAAGTGCGTCGTATGCGGCCTGTACGCCGGTAGCAATGTTGGTCTGCCCATTGGCAGTGATACCGCCAATGGCATTTTCAATCACGGCGTAACTGGGGAGCTGATTGGCTTCGAGAGCCCAATTTGCCGACTCGTCGAAAGCCACAACGCCCAGATAGTCTTGCGACCCAAGCGCACTGGCGGAGCGCATCACAGCTTCCTTGGCAATATCCACCTTGGGCTGACCGACTTCCTGACGAGTGTAGCTCTGATTGAGGTCGGGGTCATCGCAGTGACACCTACCCATACTGCCGGACTTGTCGATCGCCAGGATCAGGGCGAGGTTTGCGGTCAATTCTTTGGATTTAACGTCCATATTGACGGGGAGGATCTCTTCAATGGGGGTGCGTAAATAACCCCCGGCGCCAAAGGCGTTTTCTCCGCCGACCATAATGAACCCCTTGCCAAGATCGCGGACGAAGTTTTGAAGCGCATCCATGGTTGCCGTCGGCACGGATTTGGCCGGTACGTCTACAAAGATGATTGTGTCATAGGTGCTGAGTGATTGCAGATCGGTGCCCAGGGAGGAGGGTTGGATCAGATTGACTTCAAATTCTGCGGAGGCGAGCGCATTTACAAGGTTTGTGCCTTCGCCGGATTCACCCTCGACAACCAATACCTTCTGCGGGCCTGAAATATTGATGAAGGAGGTTACGGCATTATTCTGCAAGCGGAAATCGGTGGAAGGAATGATCTCTGCCTTGAAGCGATGAAATCCGCTCTCTTCTGCCGGGACAGAAAAGGTGAACTCATTTTCTCCAGGGGTTAAGTTTACCAATTGAGATTCAATTGTCTCGCCGTCCTGTGAAATTACCAGAGTTCCAGAGGTTTCCGTGTTGGCTTCTATCACTGCCGTTACCTGAATTTGCTCGCCAATCGTAGCTCCCGAGGGGATATTCAACCGGCTGAGAATGACCTCGATATTTTCACTGCCGCCCTGGATGGGGTAATAAAGTAATTCTGCCTGGTTGGCGGCGACAAATTCGGCTTGCTTGAGCGCATAGCCGAGATTTTCCTGCCCGTCTGAAAGGAGCACGATCCTTTTTGCGCCTTCATTGGGGAAGAGTGCCAGGGCGAGCTGTAAAGCATCAGCGATGTTGGTTTGGGAGGTAACCGGTATGGAGGTAAATTCGTTGAGGGAATTTTCTTCCGAAACAAGGGTTTCCACCAGTGCGTCTTTGCCAAAAAGAATCACTGCAGAGCGATCATTGGCAGGCATATCCTGGATCGCCAGCCGGATGAGGTTTTCAGCGTCAGCTTGCTGCTGGGTGGTGATACTGTCGGAAACATCCAGCAGGAAGATGGTCGTGAGTACATCGGTTTTGAGGTGGATCTGGAAACCGGCGATGGCAAAAATGAGCGATAACAGGATCAACGATCTGAGCGCTAATCCCATCCGAAAGCGGCGTTTGTTGGGGCGTCTGGGTCCCAGGAGGGCCAATGCAATGGTTAAAGGGATTATCAGTAAAAGCCACAATGATTGTGGGTAGATGAAAGAAACACGCATGTTAGATTTGCTCCTTGCGGGTCAGCCCTAACCAAATTTTAGAAAGTGTTCCCCGGTGATAGACCATCCACTCTGCTGTGATCAGGGTTAATGCGAGGAAAGCGATAGGCCGCCAAAAAACACGTTTTGCCTGATTAATGGTGAGCTCCTGAGAATTGTTTTCGATCCCGGAAAGGTCCAATTGCCCGAGGGGTTTGATATCCGATTCTTCTGCTGAGAAAAAATTAACTGCCACACGTGCATTGGCGTTTTCCCCCCACTGGATTTGGTAGATGCCCGGGAAGGAATTTTCAAGCAGGACCAAGCCATTTTCGCCAGGAATTTCACGGGAAGTTGATCCATTTGGTGCAGTGATTTCAACCTCGGTGGTTCCCAATGGCGGGGTAAATGCCAGGGTGGAGAACGATATCCCTTCAAGGTCACTATTGATCGGGCTGGGCGCCAGCCAATTGGTCAGATTGGCGATCAATAGCGGGAAAGCAACCTGCAGAGGGAGATCGGAATGCTGAAGTTGAAAACTAAGCACGGCAATTTTTTGCCCCTGGGTGGTGCCATAAAAGAGCAGGGGAATTGGCTCTAAGGATGTATCTCCGCTGACAGCCATTTTTGCCCAATTGGGTAAAGGGATGGAGGCGGCGTCCAGAATGCTAACCCCATTAATTGCGATTCCTGCGAGCAGGGTGTCGTTGGGATCGGTTTTGCGCGGGATGGGCTGATCAACCGTGCTGGTAATTGAAAAGAATGGCGTGCTGGAGGTTGGCGCTATAAACAGGATGCTGGTATCCGGCAATTGATCTTCTGTTGGGGTGAACTGGTCGAATACAAACAGGTCTGGGGCCTCAGCTTCAGTATCCTGTGGAAATTCCGTTGGATTGAGGACTGTGAGGGCAACATTGGGCAAAAGACCGAATGCCGATTCCAAAAAGCGGTTGCCTGTTGTGACAAGTAAAATATTGATCAGGTCGAGATTTTGGGGGACGGCCCAAGCAGTATCATCCAACGCGAGAAAATCTTCGCCAGAAAGATAGGCGTAAATGGTTTGGGCATCTGCGGGAATGCTCTCTGCGAAATATGCTTCCTGCGCATAGCCATTAATGTCTAAAGTTGCCGCATCAAAGAGCGCGTCATCAACGTAAATTTCCAGCCGTCTTTCAGTATTCTCACTACTGAAGTTGGATACCTGGACAAATAAGGTGCTGTTATCACCGCTGGGATTTTGCTCCAGTTGAATATTGCTGATCCCCTGGTTGGTTCCCTCGAACCCGATGGGGTAGTAATAGAGGTCCCCGTTCAAATTCAATCTTTCCGGGAAATCGTTCCTCCCATCGGAGAAGATATAAATATCGGTGTTGGGCTGGCGCAAGGTGATGGCCGCGGTAAGCTGCAGTGCAGTGGATATATCGCTGGTTCCTGCCCCCTGCTGAATGCCATTGATGGCTTGCTGCACCTGGCGTCGGTCCTGGCTGGCCGAGACTAAAATCTCTGTTTGGGCCCCGGCTTCTATCAGTGTGATGCGGGTATCTTCCGGTGCCTGTTCGACAAAGCTGCGGGCTTGCATCTTGGCGGCTTCAAGCCGGGTGGGTTCTGCATCGGTAGCAGACATGCTGGCGGAATTGTCGAGGATTAAGATCATCGCATCTCCGCCTGCACCTTCGGCAAGCGTGAAGGGTTCTGCCAACGCAAAAATCAGGGCGGCGAGAAAAAGCAACTGCAGAATCATGATCAGGTTGCGGCGGAGTTTTTGCCAGGGGGCGTTGGCTTCCACATCACGCACCAACTGTCTCCATAAAAAGGTGCTGGAGACCTTTTGTGTCTGCCTGCGTAATTTAAGCAGATACATAATCACAATGACAGGTAACAGTAGCGAGAGGAAGAAGGCAGCCGGGGATAAGAAGTTCATGGTAGGGAACTCATTTGAGCACGCTCTGGCGGCGTAAAAGGTTGAAGAGCAATTCCTGAAGTGGGATTGAAGTGTCCAGGGGTATATAGCGGATCTCCCGCCTGGTGCAAAATTGGTCCAGTTCGGTCTGCCAATTGACAAGATTCTCTTTGTAGCGGTGGAGCAGATCAAAATCTGCAGTGATCTCAACCTCGGCATTGGATTCCGAATCCAGCAGTTTTAGGTCACCGGAAAAGTCGGGATTGAGTTCCTCGGGAGAGAGAATGTGCAGAACGGTGATCTCATATTTACCTGATGCCAGAAGGGAGAGGGCTTGCTTCCAGGTAGGGTCATAGAGGTCGGAGATCAGGACCAGGGGACCGGGCTGTGGAGCGGTTCCGCGGTATTTGGTGACGCTTTGCAGCAGGCTGACTTCTCCTCCGGCCTTAAGATTTTCCAGAAAGTTAAATAGGCTGAATGTCTGGCGTTTGCCGCGGGTAGGGGCAAGGCTGCCGTTTTTGTTGGCCGTGCCAATGCCGGTAACCGTCAGGCGGTCCAGGCCAACCAGGGCGATGTATCCAAGCGCGGCTGCTGTTTTTAGGGCATATTCATGTTTGTTTGGTGTACCCCAGTCCATCGAGGAGGAAGAATCAATTAAGAGGTGGACGGTGATATCTTCTTCCTCAACAAACAGCTTGATGAAGAATTTCTCCAGCCGGGCAAAGGCATTCCAGTCAATCCGCCGAAAATCATCCCCGAGCGCGTACGGGCGAAAATCCGAAAATTCCACCGATTGCCCCCTTTTGGGGCTGCGGCGTTCACCTTGCATCTGCCCGGCAAGTGTCTGGCGCGATAAGATGGCAAGCCGCTCCAATTGGGCGAGAAATTTGCTGTCAAACAGCGGGGATCTTGCAGATGATCTTTGTTCCATTAGTGATTAGAGCGGTTCAGGCTGTACCATTTCAAGCAGATTGGTAATTATTTCATCGCTGGAGATACCTTCTGCCTGCGCCTCAAAGTTGAGCAGCAAACGGTGTCGCAAGGCAGGTATGGCGGCATTGCGAATATCATCAAAAGCGACATTGTATCTTCCATCGAGCAAGGCGTAGATCTTTCCCCCAAGGATCATGGCCTGCATCCCGCGCGGGCTGCCTCCGACATGCACGAATTCTTTTACAATTCCAAGCGCATCTGCTCCATCCGGGTGGGTGGAGCGAAGGAGTTTGGCCGCATATTCAGTAACGTGGGGCGCAATGGGGACTCCCCTGGCGAGCTGCTGCATGTGGAGGATGGTGGCTTCATCGGCTGCTTTTTCGGCATGTGGATTTTCCACGTCGGTGGTGCGGTCAGCGATTTCAACCAGCTCCTGGACAGTAGGGAAGGCAACATCAATTTTGAACAGGAATCGGTCGAGCTGCGCTTCCGGTAAGGGGTAAGTCCCTTCCATTTCCAGGGGGTTTTGGGTGGCGAGGACAAAAAAAGGCTCAGGCAGGCGGTGCGTGGTTTTGGAGACGGTAACGCTGTGTTCCTGCATGGCCTCCAGCATGGCAGATTGGGTTTTTGGTGTAGCGCGGTTGATCTCGTCCGCGAGGACAAGGTTGGCAAAGATGGGACCTGGCTCAAACCTGAATTCCCGGCGTCCTTCATCGTTTTCCACAATCAGATTGGTCCCGACAATGTCGGCGGGCATCAGATCCGGAGTGAATTGAATGCGGGAGAATTTGCAGTCAATGGCTTCCGCCAAGGTGCGGATCAACATGGTCTTGCCGAGACCGGGCACGCCTTCCAACAGGGCGTTGCCTTTTGCCAGCAGCGTGACCAGCGTATTGCGGATCAGCTCTTTTTGGCCGACAATCACCTTGCCGACTTCCAATTCAATTTGTGCAGCAATCTGGCGGAAGTCTTCCGCTGACATTTTAGTTTCATCATTCATTTGACTGCTCCATTCTGGATTTATGGTTCCAATTGAGAGAAATATTGCAGGATATAGGTTTTCAGGCTGGGGGGGATGTAGCTTTCCTCTATAGTTTGATAAGCAGTATCCTGGTAGTTTTGGAAGACATCCTGGTAAGGGACTGATGAGCCTGTATTTGCACCTGGCAAGGGCTGGTCTTGTTCGTTCACCTGGGACTGCCCCTGGCCGGTATCCTGCCCGGAAATGGAAAGCGGATCGTTTTCCCCTTGAAGACGTTCCCAGGGGGCAAAAATCTGGTCTTCCAGCGTGCCTGCCTGTCCGGTGGTGTCTGTACCCTGCGGGCTGCCTGCCTGTCCGCTCCCTGTGGAAGGGGGAAGGCTGTTGGCATTCGATCCGCCGCCGCTTCCTGCCTGGGAGCCTTGACCCTGACCTTGTCCCTGGCCCTGACTCTGCCCTTGCCCCTGTGATGGGTTTTGTCCCTGACCAGCATTTTGTCCCTGGCCGGGATTTTGCCCTTGTCCGGCTTGATCTCCACTTTGACCCTGGGCTGTTTGCCCGGAATTCCCGGATTGAGAGAGCGCCTGCCGGCTTTGTTGAAGTTGAGACAGGGCAGATTCGAGGCTTTGCTGATCGGAAAGTTCCGACTGACTTTCATTCATTGCCTGCTGTACCTGGTCGCTGGCTTGCTGGGCTGCCGCGGTTGAACCAGACGCGGCCGCCTGGCT
>QKGK01000428.1 GCA_003250455.1 Chloroflexota bacterium
TATATTATCATATTTGATTTCAGGGTATTTTTCATTTCGGGATTATCCTTTAGCGTTTGCAGAGCAAACGCTTAAACGACAACGGTGCAACCACCGTTGTCGTCAGTAATATGACCGGGATGTGACTTCCTGCACTACGCAATGTGACCTTCTTACCGGTATCCTATGTGCGTAACAGAAAACACGTGCACAGAAGGAGGCACAATGAATACCCCAAAATTGACTGCTGAAAACCTGAGAAAATCCTACGGCGACCATGAGGCCGTGCGGGGAATTTCTCTGGATATTGCCAAAGGCGAAGTGTTTGGTCTGCTTGGCCCGAATGGTGCCGGGAAAACCACGACCATTTCGATGCTCACCGGGCTGCTGAATCCTACTGCCGGACGGGTGCTGGTGGATGGAAAGCCGTTCACATCCCGCTCGAACGAACTGAAGATGAAGATCGGGTTCGTCCCGCAGGAGCTGGCGCTCTACCCCACGCTTTCGGCGTATGAAAACCTGCTGTTCTTTGGCCGAATCTACCGGCTGCATGGCAAGCAGCTGCGCCAGCGTGTGGATGAGGTGCTGGAAATGGTTGGCCTGACGGATCGTGCCAAAGACCCAATCGAAGATTATTCCGGTGGGATGAAGCGTCGCATCAATATTGCTGCCGGGCTGCTCCACCAGCCGGAGATCCTATTTCTTGATGAGCCGACTGTAGGTGTAGACCCCCAGAGCCGCAATGCCATCTTTGAAAGTGTGGAAGCGCTCAACTGGCAGGGGCTGACGATCCTTTACACCACCCACTATATGGAAGAAGCCGAACGTTTATGCAACCGGGTGGCGATTGTGGACCATGGACAGGTGATTGCCATGGATTCCCCGAAAGCGATGATCCGGGGATTGGGCGGCGGTTTGCTGCGGGTCGGGCTGGTCAATGGCAAGCTCCCCAAAGTGCATGAAAAGGTGCAGACCCTGCCTTCCGTGAAAGGCGCACAGCAGCTTGAAGGTGAGCTGATGATCCAGACCCACGAATCCCGCCAGGCTTTGGTGGACGTGCTGGAAGTGACCAATTCCCTGGATGCTACGGTGACCTCGCTGGAAATCTACGAGCCAAACCTGGAAACCGTATTCCTGAACCTGACCGGCCGCAACCTGCGGAATTAGTGAAAGACAAATTGAGAAAAGAGAGGTACTGAGAGATGTTGAAGCAGATTTTTGCAATTACGTTGAAAGATTGGCAAGTGTTGGTGCGAGACCGTGGCGGGATGGTGGCATTGTTCCTGATGCCGGTGATGTTCATCCTGGTGATGAGCGCTGCACAGCAGAATATGTATGAACCGGTGACCGATGATAATCCGCTGCAAATTTTGGTGGTCAACAACGACAGCGGGGAAGTTGCCGCTGAAGCGATCAAATCCCTTGAAGGTGTGGATGGCCTGGAAGCGATCAGCAGCTACGACGGGCAGGCGCTGACCCAGGAAACCGCCGAACAGCTGATCGTCGATGACCTGTATGATGTGGCGGTGGTGTTTCCGGAAGATTTCAGCACAACAATCACGGCTGCCGCTGAGGATGGCAATGTTGAACAGGCTGTCGTGACCTTTATTGCAGACCCGGGAACCAGCTACCAGTTCCTGGCGCCCATCCGGGGTGCTTTGGAAGGGTTCATCCGGGAGCAGGCGGCTTATGCCCAGATGCCTTTACGCCTGGAAGCCGGATTTACCCAACTGGCTGCCGAGGTTCCTGCCGAACAGGCTCCCTTTGTTGGTCAGGTAGGGGATTTGTTCATCGAAGGAATGGTCAACGGGAATGAGGATGCTGCCAGCTCGTCGAATTTGGGCGTGCGTTTTGAACAGTCTGCCCCTCAGGTGTTCGAGATCACTGAGTTCCCCACCTCGGCGGAACAGAACGTGCCCGGCTATACCATCTTCGGTGTGTTCTTCATCGTCCAGGTGCTGGCGACCAGCATCCTGCGGGAGAAGCAGGAAGGTACCTTTCGCCGCTTGCTGGTGGCGCCGCTTTCCCGCTCGGCCCTGCTGTTGGGCAAAGTATTACCCTTCTACATCGTCAACCTGATCCAGGTAGCCAGCATGTTTGCCATCGGTCACTTCGTTTTCGGAATGGGATTGGGACATGCCCCCATGGCGATGGTGATGCTCACTCTGGCAACTGCAGCAGCCGCAACCGGGTTAGGCCTGCTGGTTGCTGCACTGGGCAAAACCCCGGAACAGATTGGCGGGCTTTCCACCATGCTGGCGCTC
>QKGK01000186.1 GCA_003250455.1 Chloroflexota bacterium
AGCTTCCTCGACATCTTCACCTAACCCGGCGAGCCAGTCGTCTTCGTCTTCGGTTGCGGCTGGAGCACCGAGACTGGTGAGCCAGTCATCTTCTTCCGCATCTTCTTCAACTGCTTCGGCAGGTTCTGCCGGGGCTTCAAAGGAGGTCTCAGCCGCTTCTTCGGCTGCTTCCGCAGCGAGGCCATCCAACCAGCCGGAATTGAGTTCGTCTTCCTCTTCTTCCTGTTCCAGGGAGAAAGTTTCAGTGGGAGTGGAGGTCTCTTCCTCGGCTTCACCTAACCCGGCGAGCCAATCGTCTTCGTCTTGTTCTGCTTCCAGTTCAGCGGCAGTTTCTTCCACTGCATCTTCTTCAATCCCGCTGAGCCAATCCGGCTGCTGGGGCTCTTCATCCTCGCTTTGAGCTTCAGGTGTCGGACCTTCTTCCACCTGAGAACGCTGTTCGGGAGTGGTGACAAGTTCTTCGTCGGGAACACCTTGTTTGGCTGCCAGGCTTTCCAGCCAGGCCATATCCATATCCTCTGCCTCAATTTCAACCCCTTGTTTTGGTTCCTCTTGTGCTGCAAAGGGGGGAAGTGGTTCGTCCTCTTCCTCTTCGCCAAGTTCAGTGAGCCAATCAGGCGTTTCCATTGAGGTTTGATCAGCTTCCGCGATCCAGTCCGGATCCAGATCGGCCATCAACTCGCTGGTCTCCGGTTTGGGCTCAGTTTCCTCGGGGGCCATATCCCGCAGCCAGGGTGGGAGTTCTCCCTGTTCAATTTCATCTTCTATTTCGGGTTCTTCTTCCAAATATTCAACCGGCTCGAAATCTTCTTCGTCTCCGGTGCGCTCTTCCCACCCGGCCTCGCGTAAAAATTCGGGGATCTCTATATCAGCCTGTTTTGCCTCAACTTCATCGGATTCGGCTTCGCCGGGAGAATCAAGGCTGGCGAGCCAGTCGCCCTCTTCCTCGTCTTCGGATTCGACTATGGCTGTGGGGCTGGTCTCTGCCTCGGGTTCGAGTGCGGCGAGCCAATCGTCTTCCTCACCTTCGGATTCGTCTTCGCTGACAGCCGAGGGGGAGGTATCACTTTCTGCGGCTTCCAGAGTGGCAAACCAGTCCTCCTCTTCTTCATCTTCGTTTTCAGGCTTGTCAACGGAAGTGGGGCTGGTCTCTGCCTGAGGTTCCAGAGCAGCGAGCCAATCTTCTTGCTCGTCTTCGGTTTCGTCATCACTGACAGCCGTGGGTGAAGTGTCGCTTTCTGCGGCTTCCAGGCTGGCGAACCAGTCTTCTTCTTCGTCTTCAGCTTCTTCAACAGAGGTGGGGCTGGTCTCTCCTACAGATGCGCTGAACTCAGACATCCAGTCTTCTTCTTCATCTGCTTCTTCTGCTTTTTCCGATTCACCAAATTCCGCCAGGAAGCTAGGCAGGGATTCATCTTCTTCTTTTTCAGATTCCAGGGAGTCGAAGAAATCCAGTTCTGACTCATCTGCCGCTTCAAAAAGGCCCTGGTCACTGCTTTCTTCTCCCATGCTCAACCAATCTTCGTCAGTTTCCTCTGATAAAGCGGTAAAGTCTACTTCTGTGGCAGCAGATTCTTCATCCGCCGCTGCGCCTGGTTCAGACCCACCCTGTTCGTCTGTGGTCAGCCAGTCAGCCGTCCCGGAAGCTTTTTCCTGTTCTTCTTCCTCAATGGTCATACCCAGGGAGGATGCCCAGGCGGGCTGATCGCCTTCTCCGGAGAGGAAATCAGGTTCCCATTCCTGCCGCTGAATCGTGATGGATTCATCCGGTACCCTGTCAATGGAGGGGTAATCATCGTCGACAAACTGGGCGTAGGGGTCCAGTGATTCCCAGCGCATTTTGTAGCGGTCAGATTCAGCGGTGCGGCCGCTTTCATGGAGTATTTTGGTCAGGAGCCGGCTTGCGCTGAGGGAGTAGGGGAGCTTTTCCAAAATCTTTGTGCAGGTTTCGGCGGCATCTACTTTTTTGTCCGCCTGGTAATACATCTCTGCCAGCAAGGTGAGCAAGTCCAGCCGCTTGGAATCCTCGGACAAGGCGGCTTGCAGTTCGCCGATGGCCTGGTCATACAGGTGTCCATGGGCATACATGCGGGAAAGCGCGCCGCGTGTCAGCCGGATGCGAGGCGGTTCCACGCCATCCCGGACGGCAGCCAGGCGGCGAAGTTCGTCCTGGATAGCATGGTAGGACGGCTGGGTCTCAAAGGCCAGTTCCATATGGTATATGGCTGCGTCGATGTTTCCCTCATCCTCTCTAATGATGCTCATCCCAATGTGCGAGATAAAATCATCGGGAACGGACGAGAGCACTCGCTGCAGAATGTCGGCGGCATCGCCGTAACGCTGCACTTCCAGATAGGCTTTCCCTAAAAGACGATAGGTATCAACATGTTTGGGGTATTGTTCTAGGATATGCCGGCAATGCGAAATTGCTTCATCTATCTGGCTGTTATCAATTAAATCCGAAATCTCGCGTAAATACGCTCTTAATGAAATTCTAGCCATATGGAAATTCTCCTTAAATGAAGTATGCCTTATTCTGAATGAAGTTGCAAGTGTTTTACTTGTTTGATTGACTGTCCCGGGACTGTTTCTCACAATTTGATGAAAAATTTGATTGGTGCGACTCGATGGATGGAGAGCAGCGCTTTTTGGGTTGTTTGAGCTGCCCCTGACCGAAAAACTCTCGACAAAAATAACGTGGAATCCTGGTTGCGCTTTGATCTGCTAACTGTTGCTGGAATGAAATTCAATTAAAACAAAACGAGGCCGGGAACACCGACCTCGTTTCTTTATTATTAAGTTTTTTGGTTAGTCTTTGCTGATCGCTTTTAGACCGGCTTCGTCTTCCACCAGGTGGTATTCCCGGTCGGAGCGGGTGTATGCCCAGATGATGATGGCAATACCGCCTAAGATAATGCCAATCGTGAGGGCGGAGAAGCCAGCAAATTCAACCACGATGGGGGCCATGATCAGCCCAACCATGTTCATTACTTTGATCATCGGGTTGAGGGCCGGGCCAGCGGTGTCTTTCAGCGGGTCGCCCACAATATCGCCAACAATGGCTGCATCGTGCTGCGGCGTGCCTTTACCACCGAAGTTGCCGTCTTCCACGTACTTTTTGGCATTGTCCCAGGCGCCGCCAGCGTTGGCCATAAAGACTGCCAGCAGCTGTCCGCTAACGATAATACCGCCGAGGAAAGCGCCAAGCGCCTGCTCTTTGAGCAGCAAGCCAACCACGATGGGGGCGAGAACGGCGATTGAGCCAAGGGGAACCAGCTCCGATTGAGCCGCCTTGGTGCTGATCTCGACCGCGCGGGAGTAATCGGGGGTCTGTTTGCCTTCCCAAATTTCCGGAATGCGCAACTGGCGGCGAACTTCCGCCATCATCTGCGAAGCTGCCCGGTTGACGGCTTTGATCATCAGACCGCCAAAAAGAAGCGGCAGCATTCCGCCGATGAGCAGACCCACAAACACGGTGGGGTTGGTCAGGTTCACAATAGCCTCGTAGGGGCCACGCTCTTCCACAGGCCAGACACGTTTAATGTCGGTGAAGAAAGCGCCGTACAGAGACAGGGTGGCGATTACGGCAGAACCAATGGCGACACCCTTGGTGATGGCTTTGGTGGTGTTACCGGCGGCATCCAGGTCGGCCATGATCTGGCGCTGTTCAGCTTCCATACCGGCTACCTCACCGATACCATTTGCATTGTCGGAAATGGGGCCGAAGGTATCCATGGAGACATTGTTGCCGGTGTGGGAGAGCATACCTACGCCGATCATGGAGACACCGAACAGAATATAAGTGAAGAGCGCGTCTGAAGTAACGGCGCCGTCTGCGAAGTAAGCCGGCAGGACATCGCTCTCACCCAGGGGAGCCATACTGTGCAGGAAGAACCCTGCGACCAACACCCACATGCCGAAGATCAGACCATCCACCCAGGACTTCTTGCGCGTGGCCTGATAAATTGCACCAATGATGGCAATGGCAATGGCTGCATACAGTACGATATCTTTAAGTCCTTCAGGTAAACCGGCTGAGTAGATCACGATGGAGCTTGCAACAGCTATAACAACAGATATTACTGCCCAGGCGCTGGAAAGGTATCCCAGGCTCATTCCTTCGAGGATCACCAGGGCGGGGCCAAATCGGGTTGAAGCAGAGATTTGCTGTACCCGTTTGCTCTGAGAGCTGGTGGCATAAGCCGTCAGCGGGTTGAAGATCACCGCCAGGGCCACACCAACCGCATTCAGCACGCCCATGCGAAGGTCTTCTGCATAGAAGTAGGAAATGAAGAATGCCGCGGTGATGGTGATGGCGCTGGAAAGCTCGTAGCTTTTGAACATAGCCTCTTCGGCGTCGGTGTTCTTCCAAAGAGAAACGGCGTAAGTGCCGATGATTGAACTGATGACACCTACGCCGCGGATGAGCAGGGGAACGATGATCCATACCAAGTGACCGGTAATGGCATTCAGCGCTAGACCCAGGATCAGGCTGGACACCACGGTCACCTCGTAACTTTCGAAGATGTCCGCAGCCATCCCTGCGCAGTCGCCGACGTTATCACCAACCAGGTCTGCGATGACGGCCGCATTGCGGGGATCGTCTTCTTCCATACCGGCTTCTACCTTGCCGACCAGGTCTGCGCCGACATCAGCAGCTTTTGTGTAAATACCACCGCCAACACGCATGAAGAGCGCTAA
This sequence comes from Chloroflexota bacterium, assembly GCA_003250455.1. Lineage (GTDB taxonomy): Bacteria > Chloroflexota > Anaerolineae > Anaerolineales > UBA11579 > UBA11579. The sequence continues at coordinate 4,702 of QKGK01000186.1, forward strand.
CAGGGTGCCACCAAAGCCGAAACCAAGGAGTACATCGGGAGAGGATTCACCAAAGATGATGAAGATGAGGGTGCCGCCGAGCAGGCCGAGGCCATCGGTGAGCATCCCGGTGATGGTGCCGGAGCGGTAAGCGATTTTAAGAGCTTCGCTGTAGCTGATACGGGATGCAGAAGCGACGCGAACGTTGCCTTCCACAGCCATATTCATCCCGATGAAGCCTACCAGGGCTGAAAATGAGGAGCCCATGAAGAAAGCGCCGGCACGGGCAAGCCCGATGGTCAATTTGGCGTTGTCACCAAACATATGCTGGGCTTCGGGAGTAGGGCGCACGAGATACACGCTTAAAAACATGAACACAGTCAAAATCAAGATCATGATGATAACTGTGCGCAATTGAGTCCTCAAGTATGTATTTGCGCCTTTCTTAATGTCCCTCCAAACTTTTTGCATTTCCTCGGTGCCTTTGTCGTAGGCGAGGATCTGCCGAGCAAGCCACAAGGCATACAGCAATGCAAGGATCGCAGTGCCGAAAACTGCCCATACCATGGCATGCTCAAAGGGGGTGGTTTCCATGACATTCATTGATACAGTCTACCTCCTAGATATTTATTTGTTTTCACGGGGAAAAAAAATTACAAACATGGACTGAACATCGTCGGTTACAGTACATTTCCCGCCAGGACCAGGGGGGATGTTTGTGAAAACAGGTGGAAAACATTTTAAGGTCTGGGAGAGAATGTGTCAAGCTGGATTACATGGAAAGTTTTGGAAGGTGCTGCAAACAGCTCTGAAAAAACAGTTTTTGGATAGAAAAAACAGCTTTAAATGAGGGTTTCAGGTTTTGCAGGAAGTATGGGAAACAAAAACGGCCAATGGAGGAATCCATTGGCCGAATACGATGAGATCATTGGGTCAGGCTTTGAGCGGTTCTTCCATTACCGGGACGGGGACAGTACCCAGTACGTCTAGGATGATCTTGTTGGCAGCTTTGGGTTCCAGCCACAGGTCAGGCTTGAGGATCAGGCGATGCACCAGGGCAGGAATGGCGAATTTTTTCACGTCGTCGGGGAGGACATGGTCGCGCCCCTGGATGGCAGCCCAAACCCGGGTGAGTTTCAGCAGGGCCAGCGAACCGCGCGGGCTGGCACCTACGGCAATCTCTTTATTGCCACGCGTCTCGTGTACCAGGCTGACGATATAGCGTTCAATATCCGGGGAGACATGCACCTTCTCAATTACCTTGCGGATAGCGAGGAGCTGCTCCGGGTTGATGATCTGATTGAGCGCCACGTCTTCTTCCTGGCGGATGTGCCGCCTGTCGAGGATTTCGATTTCCTCGGCGCGGGTGGGATATCCGACTTCCACTTTGACAATGAAGCGATCCAGCTGCGCTTCGGGCAGGGGGAAGGTGCCTTCATATTCGATCGGGTTTTGTGTGCCCAAGACAATGAAAGGATCGGGGAGGCGGGCGGTTTCTCCTTCCAGGGTGACCTGGCCTTCCTGCATGGCTTCCAGCAGGGCCGATTGGGTTTTGGGGGAAGCCCGGTTGATCTCGTCTCCGAGGACGATGTTGGCAAAGATAGGCCCGCGCCGCAGCATGAATTCACTTTTGGAGCGGTCGTAAATGTAGCCGCCGGTGATGTCGGTAGGGAGCAGGTCCGGGGTGAACTGGATGCGCTTGAAATCCAGCCCCAGGGTCGTGGCAATGCTCTTGGCGATCAGGGTCTTGCCCAGGCCAGGAAAGTCTTCGATGAGGATGTGCCCACCTGCAAGGATGGCGGTGAGGATGATCTCCAGCGGTCTGCGTTTTCCGATGACCGCTTTTTCGATCTCATCGAGAATTTGGCTGCTGAAGGTGGATACCATTTTTAATTCGCTTCGTTCTATTGCCAAGAGAACCTCCAATAAGGGTTGACCAGAATTGCATGGTGAATTTTATCAAAAAGAAAATATCGGGTTGCTGCGGCGAAACGTTGCCGCCCCCGAACCATGCCCTGATTATATATGGGAATGAAAATAAATGGCAATCCTCTAATTTTTTATTAAGGTGATAGGAATTGTCGGAATGGTATACTGATTTCATGGAACCGGAGATAACCCCTTCTCGTGAAATAAAATTGAATAGCAAAATGATCGTGTTTTTTGTGGCGATATTGCTTTTCCAACAAATCGTTGCGCCGCACAAAGTTTGGGGCATCCTGCTGATTGGGATGGGCGGGGCGCTGGCGTTGGGGTTTTTGTGGGCGCGGGGGTTGTATAACGGCCTGCACTTTGATCGTGAGGTGCGCAGCCACCTGGCGAAGGTTGGCGATCAGCTGCAAGAACGCTTTGTGATTGAAAATCACAGCCGCTTCCCTGCATTGTGGGTGGCGGTGATGGATGAATCCACTTTTCCCAATTACCAGGTGAGTACGGCCCGGTATGTACGCGGGAAATCTGTGCGCCGCTGGTTAAAAGGAAGCGTGTGCTACACCAGGGGCCAGTATACGCTCGGCCCGACCACTTTAGAGGCCGGGGACCCGTTTGGCCTGTTCAGCGTGCGCATCCAATACCAGGAAGTGGAAAGCATGCTGGTGGTCCCGCCGATCATTCCACTGCCTTCCATCGAAATTGCTTCCGGCGACCGCATCGGTGAGGGGGGGACCAAGGTGCTTACCCCCAACCGGACGGTGACCGCAGCCGGCGTGCGCGATTATTCTTCCGGGGACAGCCTATTCTCTGTCCACTGGCTGACCTCTGCCCGCCTGGATGACCTGTATGTGCGTATGTTCGACCGCATGCCGACCAGCGACTGGTGGGTATTTGTGGATATGGATGCAGCCGTACAGCATGGCAGCGACATTGAAGCAACCGAGGAATACAGCATCATCCTGGCGGCTTCGATTGCCGACCGTGGCTTAAGGAATGGCCGCGCTGTAGGGATGGTGGCCCATGGAGATGAGAAGATCTGGCTGCCCCCACAGACCGGCAGCGGCCAGCGCTGGGAGATGCTCCGTTCGCTGGCAACCGTGAAACGGGGAAATGATTCGCTGTTTACCATGCTTGCTGAGACCCAGCGGTCTTTGGGGAGAAGCACCAGTGCGATCATCATTTCTCCCTCGGTGGATGCCACTTGGACGAACGCGATCATGAGCCTGATGCGCCGCGATATCCGTGTAACGGTGCTGCTGTTGGACCCGATTGCCTTTGGCGGCACAGGCCGGATAGAACCCGTTTTGTCCAAGCTGGCAGCCTGGGGGATCAATCACTACCGCATCACCCCTTCCATTTATCAGCGGCCAGCAGTTCGGGATTATTTCGTTTGGCAAAAATCACAGCACAGCCAGGCCTCATCTTTTACTGCCAGTGATCTGGACTGGAGCAAGCTTTAATGTACCGTTTAAATGGAAAAGGTCCAGAGCCCAAGGAACCCCAGCCGCCCCAGTTCCAGTTAATGCATTGGGGTGCGGCGGTATTGGTGGGCTTCATTTTGCTGATGATGGGGCAGGGGATCTCGGATGTGGTGCGCGGGCTGGAATTCAGGCTGACGTGGATGATGATTGCTTCCGGTGTGCTTATCGGGACGGTTCTGGTGCGTTTTTCCCGCAGTTGGGTAAGCTCTGTTTTGTTTTCGCTATTTGGGGGCGTGCTGTTTACCGCCATGGTGGTTGGCCGCTTGTGGGATGACCTCTGGCAGGCATTGGGGAATCTGTGGTTTTGGCTGGGGACAGCTTTCGAAGCGTTCAACCGCACTCTGCAAGGCACACCATCTTCCCCCTCTTTGGAAACTCTCTTCCTATATATTTACGGCTTCACAGAAAGCCTTTTTGTGATGCTGCAGCGTTTTGTGTTGTGGGTGTGGCGATTCCCTCGAATGAATTCGGACCTGATTTCCACACAGCTGATCTGGGGGCTGGTGATCTGGCTGGTCTC
>QKGK01000500.1 GCA_003250455.1 Chloroflexota bacterium
CTTATTCCTCGTCATGGCCGCGCTGACCTTCTACCAGCAGGCAAAGACCGGTAAATAATACAATTACTTACGCATCCGCCGGGATAACTTTCAGGTCCTCCGGTGTCACCATAACCCCCTCAAAAGCCTCAAAGGTCAGCATGGTCTGGTTCTCGCCGGGCAGACGGCGCATCAGCAGCAGATAGTTGTCGGTGATATTGGCCGCCCAATTGAGGCCCAGCATTTCAGCTACCTCTCGGATCGACGCCGCATCTGTGCCTTCAATCTCGATAAAATTGCCATACGGCAGTTCATCCAGGCTGACGATCAAATCTCCCAGCAGGTACATCGCCCGGTATTTCTCATACACTGCCGAGACATGGTAACCAAGTGCTTCGAACAATTGACGGGTAGTCTTAAAATCTCCCACTTCGGTTTCGATCTCCACCCGCTCGCTGACCCCGCCGTTGACTGTCGCCGAGCTTTTATAGGTCAGCGTGACGTTGTGATACTGTCTCAAGCGCAGCATCTGGTGAGCAGCATCCAGCTTGTCGTCCGGGGTATCAAAACGCAGGTTGGTCTCCAATGCCCGCGGCTGGAGCAGTTTCGCCCCCAATGCGGTCAGCTTCGGCAGCAAATCCTCCAGCCGGCTGAGATAAAATTTGGCTTCAATCTCCTTCATCTTCATCCATTTCCAGCGGGCCAAGCACCAGCAGCACATCGCGCTTTTCCACATTATCGCCTTCAGCGACAGGCACTTCGGTTACCACGCCTCCCTGCGGCGCTTTGAGTTCGTTCTGCATTTTCATCGATTCCAGGATCACCAGCACATCCCCGGCAGTCACCACCTGACCCAGCGCCACTGGCACCTTGACCACCAGGCCGGGCATGGGCGCTTTCAGCTCAAAGTCGCCTTTCAGTCCGCCGCTGGCCTTGCTGGCATCCCGCAGCAATTTTTCGTGTTCATCCACTACATCCACCGGGTAGCGTACCCCTTCGATGATCACCTGGAGCTCCAGCCCCTCGGCGGCGATAAAGACCTCATAGGAACGCCCGTCCACCAGCAGGCTGAACACCTGGTCGCCGTCCACGCGGGAAAAATCCACCTGGTACGTGGCATCATTCACCCGCACCTGGCCTTCTTCCAGCAACTCGATCTGATACTCCACGTCCTGTACGGTGGTGATGTATTTCATCTCAGCGTCCCATCTCTTTCCAGCGCCCGCTGCGCTTCCAGTTGGAGACCTGGTCGCCGCAGTCCCGCGTGATATGGGCGGCACGGGCGGTCTGGTCATGGGTGAACAGGGCCGCCGCAATGGCGGCAATTTCCGGGTGGGTCACCACGTCTCCCGCGCCATCCTCCATGGTGAAGTGGTCTTCCACGAAACGGGTATCAAAATCGCCGGAAAGGAAACGGGGATGTTTAAGCAGCTGTTGGTGGAAGGGGATATTTGGCAGCACGCCCAGGATATGATACTCCTGCAGCGCCCGCACCATCCGGGTGATGGCCTGCTGGCGGGTCTCCCCATAGCTGATCACTTTTGAGATCATCGGATCGTAGTGCGGGGTAATCGTCGCCCCGGTGTACACCCCGGTATCCACCCGCACACCCGGACCGGTGGGAACATCGTGCTCGGTGACCATCCCGGTTGAGGGGAAGAATTGGTTGAAGGGGTCTTCGGCGTTCACCCGGCATTCCAACGCCCAGCCGCGCATTTTGATATCCGCCTGCCGGAAGGGTAACTTCTCTCCCTGTGCCACCCGCAGCTGCTCCAGGACAATATCCACCCCGGTGACAAACTCCGTCACCGGATGCTCCACCTGCAGGCGGGTGTTCATTTCCAGAAAATAAAAGTTCTTGTCAGCGTCTACCAGGCATTCCACCGTCCCGGCATTGACATAGTCCACCGCTTTGGCGGCCAGTACACCTACCGCCCCCAACTGCTGACGGAAATCTTCATCATCCCCGACAAATACCGAAGGCGCTTCCTCCACCAGCTTTTGGTGCCGCCGCTGGATGGAACATTCCCGTTCCCCCAGGTGCACCACGTTGCCGAACTGGTCGGCCAGCACCTGTATCTCGATATGCCGGGCGTTGACCACCATTTTCTCCAGGTAGACGTTGTCATCGCCAAAACTTGATTTCGATTCCCGCCGGGCAGATTCTATGGCGGCAGGCATTTCCTCCAGGGAATGCACCTCGCGCATCCCCTTACCGCCGCCTCCGGCAGTAGCCTTGATCAGCAAGGGAAATCCGATCTCC
>QKGK01000248.1 GCA_003250455.1 Chloroflexota bacterium
CTGCTGGCGCGCTTCCAGATCACGGCGCTGATCATCGCCTATTTCATCGCCCTGCTGGTGCGCGGCGTCTCGGGCTACTTCATCAGCCATAAGATTTGCTTCCCCCAGCGCTTTTTCTTCTGGCAGTCGATTGGCGCGGTGGCGCTGGCGGCGGGGGCGCATTATCTGTTGATGTCTGGGCTGGCCGCGCTCCTCTGGCGGCAGGACGAAATCACCAGCATCATCCTGTTCTTCGTCGGGATCTTACCCAGCCTGCCCTTCTACTTCTTCTTCTACGCGCTGTTTGGCGGCTGGGACGATGCCACCCTGGGCGAGCTCAAACAGGCCATCGACCTGACCGGTTTCCTGCGCCCGTTTGCCAACGCGATGATCTACCTGCCCAACCACTGGGGCTCGAAGATCAGCCCGCTGCACAACCGCTTCCCCATCACCATCCGCGAGGCCGCCCTGGCCGAAGCCCGCTCGCTGACCGAAGAAAAGGTCAAGCTGGTCGGTGCAAAACCAGAATAAGAGATTATCCGAAAATTAACAATCGAGCTCATCCCTTGAGAGAGACGAAGGGGTTTGGGGATATTGCGACACAAATGTGTCGCAATATCCCCAATTCATTCTTTCTCCCCGCCCTTGGGGGCGGGGGCGCGACGTAGTCGCGGCGCGATAGCGTGGGGGTGGGGGATTTCCTTAGTGGGCTCTAAGCCCGCAAGAAAGGACACCATGACTTACCCGAAGTTTCCCAAAGGATTTTATTTTGGCACCGCCACCGCCGCCTACCAGATCGAAGGCGGCTGGAATGCCGATGGCAAAGGCCCTTCCACCTGGGACGTGTTCACCCACAAACCGGGCAAAATCAGAAACGCCGACACCGGCGATGTGGCCTGCAACACCTACGGCGACTTCCAGACCGACGTCGACCTGATGGCGAAGCTGGAGCTGAACGCCTACCGCTTCTCCACCGCCTGGAGCCGGGTGCTGCCGCAGGGTAAGGGGCAGGTCAACCAGCCGGGGCTGGACTACTACAACCGCCTGGTGGATGCGCTGCTCGAGAAAAATATCACGCCCTTCATCACGCTCTTTCACTGGGATATGCCGCAGGCGCTTTTCGAGCAGTACCGCGGCTTTGCCGGGCGCGAGACCGCCGGCTACTTCGCCGATTACGCCGAAATCATCGTGCGCGCCCTCGGTGACCGCGTCAAGCACTGGATCACGCTGAACGAGCCCTGGGAACATGCCTTTTTCGGGCATTTTGTCGGCGAACATGCCCCCGGCGTCATCAACCCGTGGACGTACTTCAAGGTGGCGCATCACGAGCTGCTGGGTCACGGGCTGGCCGTGGAGCGCATCCGCGGGCTGTCCCCCGACGCGCAGGTCGGCATCACCCTCAGCCAGTTCCCGATCTACCCGCTGGCCGAGACGCCCGCGCACCAGGACGCCGCCCAGTTTGCCGACCTGTTCATGAACCGCTTCTACCTGGACGGTCTCTACAAAGCGCAGTACCCCGAAGCGCTGCTAAAACGCCTGTGGCCCTTCCGCCCTAAGGTTCTGCCCGGCGACATGGAGATCATTTCGCGTCCCACCGACTTCCTCGGCGTGAACTACTACACCCGCCAGTTTGCCCGGCACGTCTGGTACCTGCCCTTCTTCCGCTCCTGGGTCGACCGCGACCCGCCGCCGGGCGTGCGTCACCCCGAGCTTGGCCCGCAGGGCTACCCCCAGGGCATGCGCGAGCTGGCCAAACGCTACCGCGAAGAATACGGCAGCCCGGTGATCTACATCACCGAGAACGGGGCCGTGACTGACGACACCGTCCAAGATGGCCGGGTGCGAGACGCCTACCGCCAGAAATACCTGGAGTTGTACCTGGGCGAGCTGTCACAGGCCATTCAGGAAGGCTCGGACATCCGCGGCTATTTCGTCTGGTCGCTGGTGGATAACTTTGAATGGGCCTCCGGCTACGCCTGCCGCATGGGGCTGATCCATGTCGATCACGCCACGCAGAAACGCACGGTCAAAGACAGCGCCTACTGGCTGCGGGAGATGATCCGCGCCAATTGACGCTTTCGAAGATCGGCAGTATCCAGGCGGCTAGCGGTCTAACCCGTGCCGGATGGCGAGGATCACCGCCTGGGTGCGGTCGGACACGTCCAGCTTGGTGAAAATGGCCGAGGCGTGGTTGCGCACGGTCCCTTCAGACAGGTGGAGCTGCCGGGCAATATCGGCATTGCTCAACCCGCGGGCCATCA
>QKGK01000055.1 GCA_003250455.1 Chloroflexota bacterium
GCGGCAATGCTGGCCGCGGCCCTGGATGAGGTGGACTTCCCGCGGGTTGGGTTCAGCGGTTTGCTTTTCCCCCAATTGGAAGATTCTGTGCTGGCCGACCGTGCGGCAGAGGGCGTGCTGACGGTCAAAGACCTGCTGATGTATTCGGCGGTGTGTGGCACCGGGCTGGATACGATCCCGCTGCCCGGTGATATCCGCCCTGAAGAACTGGCCCCGCTGCTGCTGGACCTGGCAGCCCTGGCGCTGCGCCTGGATAAGCCCCTGACCGCCCGCCTGATGCCCGTACCGGGGAAAGCCGCCGGGGAAGCCACCAGCTTCGACTTTGCTTTTTTTGCCAACAGCAAAGTGATGCCTCTGACTGCCCAGCCACTGGGAGAAAAAATCACGCAGTCCGCGCCGGTGCAGATCCACCCCCGCAAGCGCGCTTGAATGCTTGATGGGGTGATGTGCTTGTTTTATTAGGCCCCTTCCATACTTATTTCCCTGAACTCCCGCCTGCGCGGGAGTGACAGATTCTTCGCTTTTCTCGCGTCATTCCCGCACGGGTCTAGCGGGAATCCACACAGTCCCCTTTTTTTCTCTGCTATAATCTTTTAGCTTCCACCAGACTAAAAGGTTAAATAACCTAAGTTGCCACCTGAAATTATTTCAAACGAAAACAGGCAGATTATTAACAAGATCAGACGAGCAAGCCCTTCAAACCCCCACCCCGAAGTACTCCCCTTCCACGGCCAAATGGGGTGGGATCGCTCAAAATGCTTTCGGCTGGGGAAGGGGAAGACGACCGAAGGTGGTAGGGGATGGGGCAAATTTTAACCCTGATCGCATTTGGTTCAAACAAGGTAGCAAATTGGATTAAATAAAAAAATGGCGACATTCGTCGCCATTTCACTTTCCATTATTTTCTGTCAATCTTCTACCAGGTCAAAATAGCCGTCGTAAGCGCTTTCTTCTTTTTTATTGATCGGCCGGGTCATTCCCACGGCGCGGTATTCGTTGAGCCGGCTGTCCACTTCGGTATTAAATTCCAGATAATGCTTGACGTAGATCACAAAGCCGCGGCCTTTATCCCTGGGAATGAAAATGTAATCCGGCAGGAAGAAGCGCAGCAGCTCTTCCGAAACCGGGAAGTTGTGGAGGTTGATGGTTGAGACAGTCTGGGCAAAATAATGGGTCAGGAAGCGCTTTTGCGCCCAACTCATTTTCTGCTTTTCGTACAGATCCTTAAACTGCTCCATGCGCGTGCTTTCGATATTGGTATACGGGATCTTGAGGCGGAAAAACGGCATGGCGATGAGTACATGGTTGCTGCGCGCCTGGACAAACCCCCGCCGCCGAACCAGGAAGACAAATATGGTGAGAGCCGCCAGCCCCACGCCGCCCCAAAACAGATATTGGTCATTTGGCGGGGTGAAAGGGCCATCGAAATACGGGGCAACCCACCAGACACCCCAGATGATCACGGTGGCGAATAACAGGTTGCGGAACAGCCGGGTGAGGCTGTGCCGGACAAAGATGAGGATATGTTTTTCGCCCGATGTGGATTTGCGCTTTTTTGCCATATGCGGCCATCCTTTCCTCTTAAAGCTCAGGGAGGGGAGATTCGTTCGGAGATGGTTAAAGTGTATAGCGTTTTATCATTTCAGGCAACACAAAAGAAGCGATTGGATTTTTTTATGAAGGGGCTGGGCAGATGCGATGCTCCCCCGGTAGCAGTCCCTGAGACGATACCTGCTGGATTCACCTCAGCCCGATATGGTTTTCTCTACGACTTATCCGGCTCTTTGTGATATGATAATCCGAAATTAATTTCAGGCTTCAGACTCACAAATAAGGAAAAAATTATGAATATCGTTTTCCTGTCACCTCATTTTCCACCTAACTATTACCCATTCAGTGTGAACTTGCGCCGCATGGGGGCGAATGTCCTGGGGATCGCGGATACCCAATACGGGCACCTGCGCCAGGAATTACGATCGGCCCTGACAGAATATTACCGCGTGGACGATATGAACAATTACGATCAATTGCTGCGCGCCCTGGGTCATTTTACCTCCCGGTTCGGAAAGCTAGACAGGCTCGATTCCCTTAATGAGTATTGGCTTGAAACCGAAGCCCGGCTTCGCACAGATTTCAACATCGAGGGCCTGAAAACAAGCCAGATGGGGCCGATCAAACGCAAATCAAGGATGAAAAAGGTCTTTCAAAAAGCCGGGGTCGATGTTGCCCGCGGCCGGATCGTTCGAAATATAAAAGATGCCCTCGACCTGATTGATGAAACCGGATACCCTGTGGTTGCCAAACCGGATATTGGCGTTGGCGCGGCGAAAACATATAAAATTCAGGACCAAACCCAACTGGAAAATTTCTTCAACGATAAACCCCCGGTTGAATATTTTATGGAAGAATTTGTCCAGGGGCAGATTGTCTCCTTTGATGGCATTGTGGACGAAAAAGGCATCCCGATATTCACTACAGCACACGAATACAGCACGGGGGTGATGGAAGCGGTCAACCAGGCCCAGGATATTTACTATTACTCCTTCAGGGAAATCCCCCCTAATTTGGAAGAAACCGGGCTCAAAACTGTGGAAGCATTTAAATTGCGCAGCCGCTTTTTCCACCTGGAGTATTTCCGCACCCAGGATAACCGCCTGGTAGCCCTGGAAGTCAATATGCGCCCGCCTGGCGGTCTGACCACCGATATGTTCAACTATGCCAATGATATCGATATTTACGCCATCTGGGCTGAGATGATCGTACGCGGGTCTGCCAAGGTCACCACAACCAGACCATACCATGCGGCATATGTGGGGCGGAGAGGCGATCGGCAGTATAAACTCACCCATCAACAGGTGATGGCGGCATGCGGCGATGCACTGCGTCATCACCAACCGATCGAAGGTGTTTTTGCAGCAGCGCTTGGGTCGTATGGATATCTATTGGCGACCCCTGATCTGGATCAGGTGATTCAGCTGGCGGATACGATTCAGGAGTGAACGGGTGAAGATCGAATACCACAAATGGTTCAGCCCTTCCCTCGGGCAGGATATGGAGCTAAAGGTTTACGGGTATTATGGTAAGCCGCTGATCGCGTTCCCCGCCCAGGCGGGCCGCTTCTATGATTTTGAGAACTTCGGCATGGTAGGGGCCATTTCCTCCCAGATCGAATCCGGGCGCGTAAAATTATTCTGCGTTGATTCGGTTGACGGGCAATCGTGGACGAATTGGAACAGCCATCCTGCAGACCGGGCCTGGCGGCACCAGGACTACGACCGCTATATCACCAATGAAGTTGCACCGTTCATCCGTGAAAATTGTAATCACAGCCAGGAGAAATTCATTGCTACCGGGGCCAGTATGGGGGCTTATCATGCGGCCAATTTCTTCTTCCGGCATCCGGATATCTTTGATACCACCATTGCCCTCAGCGGCGTGTATCGTCTCAATATGTTCATTGGCGATTACATGGACGATAACGTTTATTTCAACTCACCCCTGGATTACTTGCCTAACCTGGACGACCGCTGGTACCTGGAACGCTATCAGAAAAGTAACATCATCATCTCATGTGGACAGGGCGCCTGGGAAGACGAAATGCTGGCCGACAGCCATGCCCTCAAGCGCATCCTGGAGACCAAAGGAGTCCCAGCCTGGTTTGACTTTTGGGGATATGACGTCAACCACGATTGGCCCTGGTGGCATAAAATGCTGCCGTATTATCTCGACCATTTGGAACTCCCGGCATTTTCAGGCTGATCCGTACAGACGCCTGATAACCTGTTTCCCTCCGAAAATAATGCTCCAGCATGCCTGTTGTATCCAGTGTTCGATATTTATCTAATTCTGTGGTATGCTAGCAAAATATGGAAAAACCCAACCTCTCTCCACAAGAAGTGCAGCGTTTATACGCCAGTTTCGATGCACCCATCACCGCCCTGGACTGCGGCAGGAAATGCGCCCCTTATAATGAAGGCGGCAAACCTTTCTGCTGCGATATTTGTGTGGCCGTGCCTACGCTGTATGAGTTTGAATGGGACTATGTGCGCAAGAACACCGACTTGTGGTTCGAGTGGAAGGCCGAAAACTGCACCGATACTCCTGAGGAGGCCGCTGAAGAAGTGGCCCGGCTCTCAGAGGAAACCCCGGATTCGATGATGCTGGCAGAATGTCTGGGTCCCAGCCTGTGCCAGCGCGATTTCCGCGGTCTCACCTGCCGGCAGTTCCCTTTCTTCCCCTATATCGATTCGCAGGGGAACCTGCTGGGGCTTTCCTACTATTGGGAGTATGAGGAGCAGTGCTGGGTGGTCAGCAACCTTGCCGTGGTCACCGAGGAGTATAAGCGGCAGTTCCTGGCAGCCTTTGAAACCATTTTCGAGCTTGTCCCCGGGGAGTTTGAGAACTACCAATACCATTCAGAAGTGATGCGCGACGCATTCAACGAACAGCGCCGGGCAATCCCTTTGCTGCACCGCAACGGTTATGCCTACAAGATCAGCACCCACAACGAACGCATGCGCCGGGTGCCCGTAGAATCCCTGCCAAAATTTGGCCCGTACAAACTGGCCGCCGAGATGCCTTTTCCAGACGAAGAAGTATGACTACGACACCTGTAACCTCTGAACTCCAGGCAGAATTTACGCTGCCTAACCGCCGGGAAACCAACCGCACCGGCCCGGTGCGCTGGCTGATTTCCCATTTTATTCCCTATTGGTACATTGGCCTGCTGATCCTGATCGGCGCTTTTGGCAATGCTTACCTGGCCGCGGTTGTGCCGGTGGAGATCGGGAAAGCATTCAACGCCATCATGGAGAACCCGCCTAAAACCGGCCTGCTGATGGACTTTGTGTGGGTGATCGTGTGGACGCAGTTACTGCGCGGGGTGCTCCAGTTTGCGCGCAACTTTGCCGCAGAGTGGCTGGGGCAGCTGTACGAACGCAATATCCGCGACGAGCTGTATGTCAGCCTGCTGGGCAAGAGCATGACCTTCCATAACATTCAGCCGGTGGGCGATATTATGGCGCGGGCCACCAACGATGTGCGCGAGATCAATTTTATGTTCAGCCCGGGGATCAACCTCGTGATCGGGTCGGCGAACTTTGTTTTGCTGCCGATCATCATGGCGCCGCAGTATCATCCCTCGCTGGTGATCACGCCGCTGGTATTTCTGATCATCTATTTCCTGCTGATCTGGCAGTACCTCCACGAGCTGACCCCCATTTCCAACCGGGTGCGGAGCAGATTCGGTCGTCTGAATACGCGTTTGGCGGAAGCGCTGGACGGGATTGAAACGGTCAAGGGGATGGCGCAGGAAACCAGCGAGATCAACCTGTTTGAACAGAACGCCCAGGAATTCCGGGACGCTTCCATCCGCCAGGGTGATATCGAAGCCCGCTACCTGCCATTGCTGCTGCTGGGCATCACCCAGGCCGCCGGGCTGCTGCACTCGCTGCTGCTCTTCCGCAGCGGGGCGATCACGGCCGGGGATGTAGTTGGTTATTTTGGGCTGCTGCAATTATTTGGGTTCCCCACCTTTGCGTCCATTTTTGCATATTCCCAGGTCTCGCTGGGGTTGGCGAGTTCCCGCCGCATTTTAGACCTGATCAATAATGAAACTGACCTCGACCAGAACGCAGAGGGCTATACGGCCGAGATGCGCGGTGAGGTCAAATTTGAGGATGTTTCCTTCGCCTACCAGGATGCCAACGAAGATGATTATGCTATTGATCATATCTCCTTTTCAGTGCAGCCTGGCCAGACGGTGGCAATCGTCGGGCAGACCGGCACCGGAAAAACCAGCCTAGTCAAGCTGATCAACCGCACGTATGACGTCAGCGCCGGGGCGGTGCTGGTGGATGGTGTGGATGTCAAAGACTGGAAGCTCGAATCCCTGCGCCAGCAGGTCTCGATCATCGAGCAGGACATTTTCCTGTTCTCGCGCAAGATCAAGGAGAACATTGCCTTTGGTCACCCCGATGCCACCGACGAAGAGATCATCGCAGCGGCCAAAGCTGCCCAGGCGCATGAGTTTATCCTCGAATTTCAAGATGGTTACGAGACCGTGATCGGCGAGCGCGGGGTGACCCTCTCTGGCGGGCAGCGCCAGCGTTTGGCCCTGGCACGCGCTTTCCTCACCGATCCGCGCATCCTGGTGCTGGATGACTCCACCAGCGCGATCGACAGCGCCACGGAAGATAAGATCCAGCGGGCGATTTACGCCGCCGCCAAGGGGCGCACCACGTTTATCATCACCCACCGGCTCTCGCAGATCCGCTGGGCCGACCTGATCATTGTGATGCGCAAAGGCGCTGTGGTTGCGATTGGCACTCACGAAGAATTATTGGAAACTTCCGAAGCATACCGAAGGATTTTCAGCGAGTAGCCCCTGGGCTGCGCGCATGATTGGATTGAAGGACTGAGCAGATGGGTTTCTTTGCCGGATTAGCCACAGAAGCATATGATCGCCAATACGATGACCGCGAACTGGTCAAACGCATCCTGGGATATTTTAAACCACACCGAAAGAACCTGATCATCGTTGGGTTCTTCCTGGCCCTGATCGCTATCTCCGGGGCGGCGGTGCCGGTGCTGGTTGCCCGAACAGTGGATGAACTCAGCCAGTCGATGAATGACCGGCAGATCTGGATTCTGTCCGGGGCGATTTTGGCCACCGGGGTGTTCTCCTGGGGCAGCAACTGGATCCGGCGGCGTCTGCTGGC
Organism: Chloroflexota bacterium; assembly: GCA_003250455.1. Classification (GTDB taxonomy): domain Bacteria; phylum Chloroflexota; class Anaerolineae; order Anaerolineales; family UBA11579; genus UBA11579. Next base: position 6,720 of record QKGK01000055.1, read on the forward strand.
ACGGGTGACTGAGAATGTGATCATGGATATCCGCGTGGCGGCCTTCCGGGCGGCTGCCGGGCACGACCTTTCTTTTTACGATGAATTTTCCTCCGGGCGGATCGTTTCCCGCATCACCTCGGACACGCGTGAATTCGGGCAGATCGTCATTCTGGTGACCGACCTGGTGACCCAGCTGGTGCAGGCCGCGATTGTGGCCTTTGTACTGTTTTCCACCGAGCCGCAGCTGATGCTTTGGCTAGTGATCACCATGCCGATTGTATTTATGGTGGCATTGGGCTTCCGGCGGATGGCCCGCAAAGTGACCCGGCGCGGGATGCAGGCAATGGGGAACGTGAACGCTGCCATCAAGGAGACCGTCAGCGGGATCAGCGTGGCGAAGAATTTCCGCCAGGAAGGAGCGATCTTCGAGGAGTTTGATGGGGCGAATAAATCTTCCTTCAAGGTAAATTTGCAGCGCGGGTTTGTCCTATCGCTGGTGTTCCCGTCGCTCAATACCCTGGGCGGGCTGGCGACCGCTTTGCTGCTGTATGTAGGTGGGACGCAGGCAGCCGCGGGCGTGATCACTGCTGGCGCATGGTACCTGTTCATGCAGTCGCTGGACCGCTTCTGGTTCCCGGTGTTGAACCTGTCCTCCTTCTGGACGCAGATCCAGTCCGGGCTTTCCGCTTCGGAACGTTCGTTTGCCCTGATCGATGCGGAACCCAAAGTGGTGCAGGTCAGCCATAACTTGGTGCCCAGTCTGAAAGGAGATATCCAGTTCAATCAGGTGGATTTTTCCTACAGCGACCAGGAGCAGGTGCTGCGCAAGTTTGATTTGCACATCAAACCCGGGGAAAATATCGCCATGGTGGGGCATACAGGGGCAGGCAAATCCTCGATTGCCAAGCTGGTCGCCCGCTTTTATGAATTCCAGAGCGGCGAGATTTGCATCGACGGGCACGATATCCGCAGCTTCGACCTGATCGATTACCGCCAACATCTGGGGATCGTCTCGCAGCTGCCATTCCTGTTCTCCGGGACTGTGGCGGAAAATATCCGCTATGCCCGCCCGGATGCAGCCGATGAAGAGATCCTCTCGCTTGCCCGCCGCATCGGGGATGGCGAATGGCTGGAAACCCTTCCCAACGGGTTGGTGACCGAAGTAGGGGAACGCGGCGGCCGCCTCTCGATGGGACAGCGCCAGCTGGTTTCACTGCTGCGGGTGCTGGTGCAGAAACCGGCGATCTTCATCCTGGATGAAGCCACCGCCAGCATTGACCCCTTCACCGAATGGCAGATCCAGCAGGGGCTGGAGCTGATCCTGCGGAATACCACCAGCATCCTGATCGCTCACCGCCTCTCTACGGTACGGGCTGCGGACCGTATCATCGTGCTGGAAGATGGACAGATCATCGAAGAGGGCAACCACGACACGCTGCTGGCTGCGGGGGGGCATTATTCCCAGCTTTATAACACCTATTTCCGCCATCAGAGCCTGGCCTACATCGAACAATCGCAAGAATTATCCGACGCAGAATAAACTAGCCTGGATGAGGTGAATCTTTTGCAACTGTATGATTCTGTCATTGAGATGCAATTGAACGCGCCTTGTATCCCGCCGCACTCTTGCTTACAATTGTAATGACATGGATGACGTAAAAACGATCCCTAGCCCGGCAGTCTCCTTGAGAGTTTTTTGGGAGCGTCTGGCGCCGTTGGTTGTGTTAGGCTTTCAACTGGCTGCGCTGATTGTCCTGGTGATTGCGGCATTTGCGGCTTTTGCCTGGTTCCGGCTGCCTTATATGGGGTTCTTTGTGGACTCCAATATGGTCGCCGCGCTTTGCGTGGGAGCAGCAAGCCTATGTCGATGAAGTGTCTGTGGGGGATTTGCTGATTGCGATTGATGGGAACCCCGTACAATCCTCCACGGATTTGCCTGGCTTGCTTTCCCGGTACATGCCGGGCGACCAGCTTGAACTGCGTCTGCAGGCGCGCAGCGGGCACACCAAGACCCAGTCCATTACCTTGCAGTCCTTCTCCGGTTACGAACAAATGATGTATTTTTACCTGCCGGTAGGTGTGGCCCTGGTCTTTTGGGGTGTGGGCTTATGGACGGTGCGCATGCGCCTGGATGACCCGGCCGCGCGCGCCTTTGGCCTGCTGACCGCCTCCCTCGCATTTGTACTGGCTGGCTGGTTCGACCTTTGGACAACCCATAGGCTGGTGGAATTGTGGCTGGTGGCCCTTGGTATTGCCGGTGGCGCGATGATCCACTTTATGCTTATCTATCCGCGCACTGCGACCTGGGTCCGGCGCTATCCGGTGCTTGCC
>QKGK01000580.1 GCA_003250455.1 Chloroflexota bacterium
GAAACCACCAGCCGATATTCTTTTTCGAGGGCGGATTTTAAGTCGCTGTTCAAAATCCGCAGCTGGCGCTACCTGGTGTTGAATGAAACGCTGACCAAGGTCAGCCTGAGTGTTTTTACCGGCTGGAATTTCACCTTTATCACCGGGCTGGATTTGAAAACACCGTTCTTTTATATCGTTTTATTTGTCGTTTTCCTTGGTATGGTGGTCGGCAACATTTTATTTGGCTGGCTTGGCGACCGGCTGGATCAACGTTTCTCCGGTCGCGGCAGGATTTTGATGGTCCAGATCGGGCTGGTTGTGCAGGTGCTGGCCTTAGTTGGCTACCTGACCTCTGGAGGGGGGAATGTTCTAAAATTGGTCTTGTTTGCTCTTTTGGCAGGGAGCAGTTACACCTCATCCAGTGAAGGGGCAGTCTGGCCAGTGGCGCATGCAGTCCTGCCGCCTGAACTGCGAGGCAGACACCGGGCAATTGTCAGCATGGTTATCGGGGCGGTAAGTGCGCTAGCGCTGTATCTCTCCAGTTTTACCGCCGATAGTATGGGGGTCTCAGCCGCATTATTGTTGTTTGTTCCCGGTTTGATCTTTCTGAGCATATTTGCGTGGATCCCCATGTTCCGTTCCTACCCAAATGACAGAAATGCCCTGCATACGCTTCTGACCCAGCGCCGGGAAGACTACCTTGAGCAAGAAAGCTAATATGCTGATTTCATAAAAATGTGGGGGAAGTGGTTCGAGGGCTCAATACCACTCACAAGAACCCCTTGATGCTGAGGGGTCCTTTGCATTAAAAGTTTGATGGGAGTGGCAAGTTGATCGCTTTATAAATTAAGATTGGCTGCCCTTTTCCTTCTCTTGTTCCGCTTTCCACAGCTCAATGATCCCTTTGTTCCAGGGAACATTGTTGAGGAATGATTCCCGGAAATCCACATTCTGGATTTTTGCGGCATACGCTTGCAGTTGGGTAAACGTGCTTTCAATCACTTGGTTGACACGCGGATCATCACAGGCAAGCAGCACCTGGCAGCAGATATAAAGAAGTCTGAATTCGAGATTGATATTTTCAGCATCAATCTCGTTGGTTTCCCGATCTTCCAAAATCAGGTCAATTTGCCCAACAGCCAGGTCAGGCATTCCCTTTGCCATGTAAATTTCAGCCAGACTGCCCCACCTAAATTTCAAAAAGCGTTGCATATCCATTTTTTGTAATGCTTCCGCGCTTTCTTTGATCAGCCTTTCCGCCTCAGCCCAGTTTCCCAACCCAATTTGGGCTGAGGCCAGTAGCCATAAAGCTTCGGATTCCCAACCCAGATCACCCAAATTTCTTGCTGCAGACAAACCTTCGGTGAAATAATTCGCTGCTTTGGGATAGTCATGGTCGATGAAGCAGGCAATATCTCCTAATCCCCCGGCAGCATACCCAATCCATCTCTGGTCCTTAATCTGGCGATGGATTGCCATTGCCTGTTCGAGAGCTGACTGAGCTTTCGGGTACATGCCAATCACCATGTATGTAAATCCAATAATTCCTATTTGGACACCCTCCCATTGTTTATTCCCGGTTTCCCGGCTCAGCGCCAATCCCGCCTGAAAACACGATAATGCCTGCTCAATTTTAAATTGATGATTATAAATAGCCCCGAGGTTTTGCAGGGTCATGCTTTCACGGATGCGGTCGCCCAGTTTTCTGGACAAGGCCAACGATTCCTGCAGATATTGTATGGATCGTTCATATTCATGCTGTTCTGCTGTAATATTTCCCAGCCCCCGCAGTGCATCATGAACTAGTTCGTAGGCATCCAATTTACGCGCGAGCTCATGCGTTATATTGACCTGCTCAAGCATTTTTTTCTGATCATCCTGATAGAAGTGCACCCGCGCCCATTCATAGTGTCCTGCCGCTTCCAATTCTTCATCTCTGGCCTCTTGGGCAAGGCTGACGGCTCTTTTCGCCGCTTCCAGGCCTCGTGGGTAATTCCCAATTGCAATTGCAAACCTGGCTTCCTGCAGCAAAGCTTCTGCAAGTTTTGCCCGATCTCCCATTTCCTCTGCAAGGGTTTCCAGGGTGATAATATCCGTTTCCTCTGCTTCCCGGCTGCCCACCAGGTCATAGATTTTCACCCTTTCCAGCAGCATTTCAAAGCGTCCTTCAAGATCCGTTTCTGCCGTCAATGTCAATGCCCGGGTAAAGTAGCGGATGGCTTCCTCGTTGGCATATTTACCGGCGGCTTGCTTTCCCGCCTCCAGCAGGTACTGGCGCGCCTGGGCGTTCCTGCCCGCCAGTTCCAGGTGGTCGGCGATCATCCCGGTGAACTCCCCCGCTCTGTCTCCAGTATGCTCGATCAGCCAGTCCGCCACCAGGGCGTGGTAGGCCTGGCGGACGCGCAGCAGCACGCTTTCGTAGGTCACATCCCGCAGCAGGGCGTGCTTGAAGATGTGCTCGCGCGCCTCGGCAAAGGCGGAGGTCTCCCGCCGGAAGACCAGCTCGCGGGAGCGCAGCTCATCCAATACATCCATGATTTTTCTGTCCGTGATCGAGTCTTCCAACGAACCGTTGATATAGTCCAGGATCCGGTCCCAAAATACACGCCCGATCACCGAGGCGCTCTGCAGGATCTTGCGCTCTTCCGGGGGCAGCCCGTCCAGGCGAGCCTGCAGCACGCCGGTCAGGGTGGAGGGAACGTGTACTTCTTCCAGGCGGCCAGCTTCCACCCGCCAGTGCGGGTTCTCCCGGACGATAACCCCATCCTCCACCAGCATCTTGATCAGCTCTTCGATATAAAAGGGATTGCCTTCCGCGTTGCTGACCACCAGCTCACTTAAGGAATCCGGTATGTTTTCCACCCGCTGCAGCACCTCAAAGAGCAGATTCCGACTTTCCCGTTTTGAGAGCGGCTCGAGCAGGATGCGGCGGTGGAATTCACGCCCTTCACCCCAGTGCGGCCTGCGCTCCAATAACCTGTGCCGGGCGGTTGCAATGACCATCACCGGATGGTCCAGCAGGTCAGATGCCAATAAATTGAAGGTATCCAGCGAGGCTTCATCCGCCCAATGCAGGTCTTCCAATATGATCAGAACCGGGTTATGTGCCCCAAGGTGGTGAAAATATTGTGTCAAATAAAAAATCGCCTGTTCCCGCAGCAGTTCAGGATGCTCGAGGAAATCCGCCAGGTGCGGGCTGTCCGGGAAGTCGTATCCCAGCAGGTGCCCGATGAAATGGATTTTTTTCTCGCCTCCGGCATCTTCGCCAAATTCTTCCCCGAATCCGGCCATCAGCTTGTCGCGCACAGACTGGGCGCTGTCGTTGTCCCGGATGTCAAACTGGTTGGCGAACAGGTCGCGCAACAGTCCGTAGGGGATCCCCTGGGTCTCCAGCCTGGCGCGCCCTTTATACAACAGCCAAACCGGCTCCGGCAGCAGATCGACCCAATTCTCGAACTCATACAGCATGCGGGATTTTCCTAATCCAGCTTCCCCCACCACGGTACGCATTTTCATCTCGCCCAACTCAACCACATCCATCAGGGCTTTTTGCAGCTGCCGGAATTCAATCTCGCGCCCCACCATTTGGGTCTCGACGCCTTCCACTCCGCGCATGCCCCTGTAGAAAGAACGCTGCTTGGCTCGCAGTACCCGGTAGACCGCCACCGGCTCAGAAAAGCCTTTCGCTTCAATCGGTTCCAGTGGTTCAAAGTCGAAGATGCCGCGCACATGTTTGAAGCAGTCGTACGAGATCAGCACCGTACCCGGCTGTGCGGCGCTCTCCAGCCTGGCGGCCAGGTTGACCGGCTCTCCCTTGATCGTATCTTCTCCTTCGGTTTCCCCTCCAGAGAAGACCAGCCCGGTGGTGATCCCCACGCGCACCTGGAAGTTGGGAAGCCCGCGCTGTGCCACCAGTTCCTCTGCGATCCGGGCGGCCTCCGCCTGGATCGCCAGCCCTGCCTGGATGGCCTGGGCGGGATCATTTTCGTGGGCTACCGGCAGGCCAAACACGGCTTTGAAGCCGTCTCCCTGGAAGCGGGAGACATGCCCGCCGTGCTCGGTGACCCTGGCCGCCAGGCGTTGGACCAATGGATCGATCAGCGCCATCTGCTCTTCCGGGTCCATGCCCTTGGTCAGCCGTGTAGACCCAACGATGTCGGTGAACAGGATGGTGGCGAGTTTGCGCTGCTGCTGGGTTGAGGGATCGAGTGCGGCCAGTTTTTCTTTTATCAGCGAGATCGTGGCATCAATGACTGCATCATCCAATGTCCCGCGCAGCGATTCCTGTGCGGCAATGGCTTGTTCAAGCTGTTGGCGTTCGTCCATTGGTCTTTCCTTTGCCAAGAGAATACCAAAAGAACACCTCTCAGGGGCGGGTTGATTACATCATGAAAGCTCCGGATGGAAAGCGAAAAAGAAGAGGTATTTTATCTACTATATCAATTATATTACAGCGATTTCAAAGTTAACACCAGCATTGCTTGATATTTGGAAGGTTTCTGTCCAAGATTTAATCAGAAAACCACTAGATTTGTTTCCCCTTATAACCGGTCGTCTGGTATCGGTCCTGAAAAGGCCCAATGCTGTCCACAACCCAAAAAATCCCCCTAAGGCAGAAACCCTTCTCTGTAAACGATCATCGCATCCCCGGGAAGAAAAGAATTCAGCGTCTCTACGATTGTCTTTATTTCCGCCACATGCCTTTGCCCGTTGGCTTCGACCAGCATAAAAGCGTAAGAAAGGCCGATAGACATTCGGTAATCATCCGTCAGCGCGAAGAAATCTATTTCTTCAATAGCATTCCACAGGCTTTCCAGTTGGCGGCTGTTGAGGGCAAACTCGCCGCTCTCTATCACCTGATCGGCAGAATAGGTGACCATGTGATCCTCATCGAAGCTGATGGCACCATGGGTGTTATAGCGGTCAAAGACCACCTGCCCATCTGCGTAGATCTGAATAAACACATTTTGGGCGGGTGCCTCTTGGTCGGACACAGCACTATCTGCATCTACGATTAAGTGAAAATCAGATGGAATGCCGGGGTTGCTTGCTAATTGGTCACACCCCGCAAGTAATAGCCAACAAAAGAAATGGGTATAAATCAGGTATCGAAAGCGCATAAACTCCTCTTCTCAAATTATATAAAAAATGACCCCTCACTTTATTAATAATGGAGAAGAATGACTTTTGAGAGGGGTCAAACTGTGCTTGAAGATGCTCTTTCAGCAGATGACGACGTCCCATTTGATGCCGAACCGGTCTTCTGCCTGGGCGATCTCCGGGCCAAACGGCATCTTTGTGAAATCCTGGATGACTTTGCCAAAATGAGCCAATTGGTCGAGGAATGCCCGTGCAGTTTCTTCTTCGCTGATCTCGACCACAAATTTGACTGCATCAAAAGAAACAGCCTGATCTGTATCGCAAAGGTATAGGTTCAGGTCGCCGATCCTGAGTTCTGCATGGAAGACCTTTCCGATCAGCGCCGGGTTTTCAGTCATCCCTTCGCGGAAATGGTGCTCCATGACCACCTCAATCCCTGGCAACGTTCTATATGCGTCGATCACTTCCCTGGCGTTATCCTTGAGCAGAAGATATGCAGCAGCTTTCATTCGGGCACCTCAACAGATCAAAATTTATCCTGCCGATGAAGATTATAATTTGGTTTTCCTCAAGGTGCAGATTGTGATTCTAAAATGACGTTCGCAGCATTGCTCGAAGTATAGGACTCACGCCTCACTTTTCATCACCATCTGGTTGTAATGAAGCCACGCGCTTGCGCCGGTTGATCCTCCAAACGTAAAGCAAGATCAGGATGCTCCCGCCGGCCAGAATGTAGGGATAGGATTGGTGCAGGTAAGTGCTGATCAGCGTCCACTGGTTCCCGAGCAGATACCCTGCCCCGATCAGCAGCGCACACCAGAGATACGCCCCCACAAAGGTGGTCACCAAGAAGGGAAGGAAGGCCATATTGGCCAGCCCTGCCGGGATATTGATCAGGGTGCGCACGCCGGGCATCATGCGCCCGATCAGCACGATCCCTGACCCCCAGCGCCGGAACTGCTCCTCGGCTTTGGTAATGTGTGCGGCGCTGATCCGGAACCAGCGGGCCAGCTTGTCCACCACCGGGCGGCCTCCCAGGCGGGCAACCCAGTAAGGGATCGACGCCCCAACCACACTGCCCACCGCAGAAAACAGCGCCCCTACCAGGATCACAGACGGAGAGGCCTGGTTGCTGGAAATCAACATCCATCCGGCCGACCCCAGGATGATCTCGCTGGGCGTGATCCCGGTTGCGTTTTCAAAGATCAGCAGGAGCGCCACGCCCAACCAGCCCCATGTATTGTACAGGGTATGCGCTGTGGACAAGATAAAGGTTTCCAATTCCGCAAACATGGCTTAAAGATTTGCCTGTATCCACTGGTAGAAGTACATCAGCCCGCCGATAGCAACCAACACCGTTCCAACAATAAAGTAATAAAGGGGGTATGTGGTATCCGCTCCGGCAATATCTAAAATGCCTTGCAGAATGCTGCCGACTGTCAGCGTGGCAATCCCGGCGTTATACAGGTTGTATGCAATCCGGTTGTTTACATTCAGCAGGCCAAACAAGGAAAAGCCAACCACGCCCAAAGCGAAACTGAACACAAACGCAAAGCTCATATACGGAGATGAAACGCCGTGACCGAAAAGTGAATAGACAAAGTTAAAAACGATACAGAATAAAGTTGTGAACAGATACGTTCTCACGATAGGTTTGGTATTCATAATTGCTCTCCTATATAAATAATGTCGCTTACCTTGCGCTCTCCGAAAGAACGCCCGTCAGTCGGGTTGTTGACAACCTCTCCCATAAACACCATGGTGGAAGACCCGCCGCCGTCCAGGTTGTAGGCTACCGTGCACCCATATTCCTGCATCACCGTCGCTAATTCCAGCAGGGAGAGCCCTGCACTTTGAGAGGTCCGGCCATCCGAAACCACGAAAATGTAATGCAGCTCATCGATCATGCCGATGGCGGTTCTTGGGTTGCTTCCCATTGATTGCGAAACTTCCGAAGCGTTGGAAACGATGATCTCGCCATCATCAATTAAACCGGGTCCAAAGGAAAACACCTGAAGGGCGCCTTCCGCATAGAGCGTTTCGGCATTTGAAGAGCTCTCGTTGATAATATCGAAACTCCCATCCGCATTGACCACTAAAGCGTCACTGTTCCCGCTTCTGGCAGTCGTGCGGTAGAGCACACCGTTGCGGATAACGAATCCTGAATTTCTAAACCCGTAATAGTCGCCGTTAATCGCCAGGATCGCCTCATGTTCCGCTGCCATCGCGGAGGTGGTCTCTTTGATGTTGCGGCCAAAGGTGTTATTCGCCAGTGCGGTTTTTAGGTACGCAACGTCGCTGACCACGATATCTGCAATATAGATGTCTGTATCGTAGGCGCGGAGGGTTTCAATGGTGATTTGAATATTTTCGTCCTGATAGGAATAATCGGTAATGATGGGATCTGCATTGGTGATGCTGCTATTGGCGACCAGGACGCTGTCTGTGGTGCTGCTGACAATATTCTCGTCCAGGCTGCTGGCAGCCGTGCTGGCAGCTGTGCTGTCTGTAGTGGTGGCAGCAGAATCCGCGGTTTCAAGTGCGGTATAAATGCTGGTGTTTGCCAGGCTCTCGTCCACTGCTGCGACGCTGTCTGCAATTACAAAAGTATCCAGCAGACCCCAAACTGTTGCAATGATCAGGAGTGCGCTGTAAAAAGTTGCAAAGATATGTTTATTTTTCATTTTTCTAACCTTGGTTTTATGAGATGGAAAGATCCAAAATCGTTGAACGATGAAGTTGGTGATAAATAGGAAGCAGTCTGTCAAAATTTTGCTGACAAGCAGACCATTCTGGAAGGTGAGCACGGTACTAAGCCCATCGGTGAGCACCCCGCTGAAGATCATTTGCATGATAAATAACGTCAGGTATCGCAAAGACTCGTTTCTGGTGTTGTGTGAGTCTTTCTTATCAAATACCCAGATTTTATTCAGGGAGAAATTGAAAACGCCCGAAATTACCCTGGCGATAGCAGTTGCTGAAAAGATGCTGTTGCCCACTTGTGTCAAAAGCATAAAGAAGGTGATATCGACGACCGCCGAGAGCAGTGACGAAGCGATGTTTTTGAAAAAGGTTTTATAGATCGTAAGCGAATCGCTCAAAGCATGAAAATGCGTGACCCGATCCGGTTCGTAAATTGTTTCGATATCCACGGTGCGGTAGTCAATATTTTTCTCGTTCATCTGCTCTAAAAAGCGCATCTCGTAGTCATACCGGTCGCCTTCCACATCCAGAGCGAAATCAAAATATTTCTCTGGAATTCCCCGAAGTCCGGTTTGGGTATCTTTTAGCAGCCTGCCGGTCTTGAGTTTGAAATAGATCGCTGAGAACAGGTTGCCGATCTTACTTGTCAGGGGAACTTCCGGGCGGAAAAGGTCCCGCGTGCCCAGCACGATCGTGTTGTCAGCGGCCAGTACTTTCGCAACCTTCAGAATATCTTTAGGCGCATGCTGCCCGTCCGCATCTGCGGTAACCACGCCGAAGCATTGCGCCTGGGATTGCTTTAAAACCTCGAACCCTGTCTTTAAAGCCGCACCTTTCCCTCTGTTTTTACTGTGGTGATAGACCACTGCCCGATAAGTCACAGCTTCATCAAAAACTGCCTGTGACGAACTATCAGAGCCATCATCGATGAGCACAATATGGTCCAGCCCCAGCTGGTTGAGATCCTTGACCAGGTCAACCAGTTTGTGGTCCGGGTTTAGCGCGGGGATTAAAACGGTGATATTTTCTAAGTTCTTCATGCTTTGATTGTAGATTGTGTACCTGTGAAAAGGCCTAAAGTTCTCTGTGAAATACCTGAGAGAATCTTCACGGGAGAAATCCGGGTGTCTTTTCGCATCAATTGCGATCTCCAAGCTGGGTGACTCTTAGACCTAAAATATTTTGGGTAAGGTCATCAAATAGGGCAATTGCGGGTTGAAATTGGTACTTTTGCCCCCCAAAAACAGAAAGATTAAGTTTGTCTGGAAGAAAATTTATGCTATACTGGATTAAATAAGAGTTAATTGGTAATATTACTCACATTAACAACTGGACCACATAGGGAGCACCAAAACATTTGGTTTCCCCCGCTTTCTGTGGACCGCAAAGGCAATGCGCAGGCTTGTCTTCCCTGCAAAATTTGTCACCCTGGAGCGAAAAAATAGTGAACGCCAACCCTTCACTCATCCGTTCACTCTCGCTTTCGTAAAGACCTATGATTTTAGTACACCATTAAACCTTTGTTCAGAAATCAACCCCATTCATTCAAGTTTTCTTCCTGTACTGCACATTTTGTGCAAGGCGTACAGCACGCTGGACATCTATTGACGGAGTCCAATTGATTAAAAGATCTCTTTTCTTCTACATTCACGTGATAAGGAGGTATTTATTCGGCGATCATTCATCGAGAGTTTTTGTTTCTCTGCATAAAAAATACAGTAGCTTTTAATGATGTTTCTATAAATTAATCAGGAACCCGGAGGGACCTATATATGAAACGTTTATCTTTTTTACTCGTGTTAATGGTGCTCTTGATGGCCTTGACTGCATCCACCGTCCTGGCCCAGGGCCCGTCTCAATCTTATCTGGTGATTGGTTTCGGCAATGGCTTATCGACCGAGGCGCTAAACAGCATTTCCGCTGCTGGGGGAACGGTCACCAAATATTTCTCACAAATCGGTGTTGCTGTGGTCGAATCTGACAACGCTGATTTTGCCGCCAGCGTATCTGGCGTTCGGGCGGTAGTCGCCGACATGCGTGTTTCAGTCCCGCAAGACCTGGTGCTTGATGACACCATCAGCCTCGATGCGCTGCCGCAGCCGCCTTTCACCGGTGACGATGACTTCTTCTTCGACCTGCAATACGGCCACACGGCCGTCCGCGCCCAGGAAGCCTGGGCTGAAGGGCAGCGCGGGGCTGGCGTGCGTGTCTTTATCCTCGACGAAGGCTTCGACCTGGACCACCCGGACCTGGCGCCAAACTATAACCTGGCCCTGAGCACCACCTTCGTCCCGGGTACCACCGATGCCCAATATGTCCTGGCGGACACCTTCAGCCACGGCTCGCACACGTCCGGTACGATTGGCGCCGCCGACAATGCTTTCGGCACGATTGGCGTGGCTCCCGAAGTTGAGATGGTGCCGGTGAAAGTGCTGGATGAAGTCGCCGGCAGCGGCGCATTCTCCTGGGTGATTGCGGGCATCTTGTATGCTGCAGACAATGACGCAGACGTGATCAATATGAGCCTGGGCGCGATCATCCCGCAGGGTTTGGGACCGGACAGTGCCGATGTCGCGGCGCTTCGGGTGGCGGTCAACCGGGCGATCACCTATGCCTATCAAAATGGGGCTACGGTGGTGGTTTCGGCCGGGAATAATGGATACGATCTTAACGATCCTTCGACTGCAAGTTATGTCAACTTCAATGGCTACGCTTCCCACGCGATATCCGTATCTGCGGTAGCGCCGATTGGCTGGGCCACAGACCCAGGCAATATCGACCTCAACCAGCCGACAGGGTACAGCAACTATGGTCCTGAAATTGATTTCGCAGCACCGGGCGGCAACTTTGTTTATCCGGGCAACGAATTTTGTGTAGTAGCCGGGTTGGCGCGGCCGTGCTGGGTGTTTGACTACGTGTTCAGCACCGGGAACGGCGGCTGGTACTGGTCGGTAGGTACGTCCATGGCTGCGCCGCATGCGGCTGGTGTGGCAGCCCTGATCATTGGCGCCAATGGGGGCGAAATGCACCCGGCGCAGGTAAAGGCCGCCATGCGTGGCTATGCCCTGGATCTGGGCAAGGTCGGCAGCGACGATATCTATGGTTATGGCGTCGTTCAATCGGGTCAATAACTCAGGTTATCCCGCCAAAAAATAGTTCAGTAAGACTGGAAGCCCCTCATTGAGGGGCTTCCTTTTTAGATGGATATATATGGGAAAACCAAATAAACCTTGAGGAAATATCTTCTCAATTGACAGAAAAGCTTAAAAACAGAGTATCCCTCCCAATTGGGAGGGATACTCTGTTGCGTTGGCTACTTCCTTTTACTATTTGCAATTCTCGACTGATAGTTTATTGGCAATTGTAATGCTGCTGTCGGGAAGCCCGTAGCCGTTACCTTTGCCGTCCGAGAGAGCGAAATCCAGCCGGTGCCAGTTGATTGTAGTGAATTGGCTCTCACTCGCCATGGCGGCTTCAGGGAGACCGTAGCCGTTGCCTTTCCCGTCAGAGAGGGCAAAATCCAGGCGGTGCATGTTCAGCGGTTCAGGTTTGGCTTCATTCGTTGCGCTGAGAGCGGGAAGCCCGTATCCATTGCCCTTGCCATCCGACAAACCGAAATCGAGGCGCTGAAAGATGGTTCGATAGATCAGGCAGCGATGCGAGTTGTTATAGTCCAGTGCATTGGTGCTTCGCTCTGCTGCCCGGGCCTGGCTGCCGATCACAGACAGAGAAAGGGTAATCAGCATCAGCAATGCCAGCCGCAAGAACCTGCGGGATTTACTTGAATTGAGTTTTGTGCTATTCATTTTTTACCTCCAAAAATCATTAATATTGATACGCTTCGGAAATTTTAGAATTCCCGTCTTTTTCCTCCAAAATCCTGTATAATTTAAGAGGAATTTAGTTTCTTTATCTCTCCCCACACCTTTCACTTTTGGTCCAAACATACGCTTGGGGTATGCAGATACATGGTTATCTCCTTTTCTATTTGACATTCACAGTAAAAATTCGGGATGCGAAGGTGAATTTGTGTCTGCATTGTGTCATAGGGCAGTCTTTTTTCCGCCTTGGTTAAATTAGAAATTTTTGAGACGCTAAAAAGACGGCAAAAAGGTATCTTCTCCGACAGGAAACATCCAAGGTTGTCATTCACTTTTTTCGTTTAAGTTTCCAAAATTAAAGGGGCTGGAGGATTTTATGCTCAAAATCCGTCTGCTGGGGCAGTTTGACCTTCAAATAGATCAAAAGCGGATCACGATCCCCTCACGCATGGGGCAATCTCTGTTTGCCTATCTGGCATTGACAGCGGGAACAGCGCACCGCCGCGAAAAACTGGCGGGCATCTTCTGGCCGGAGACCACCGATGAAAATTCGCGCAAGTACCTCAGGCAGGAGTTGTGGCGGATGCGAAAAGTGATCGCGTCAAAAAAAATTACTGAGCATGAATATATTCTTGCAGATGAGTTTTCACTCACCTTCAACAGCAGCGCGGACTATTGGCTGGACGCAGCTTTAATAGAACACCCGGACACTGATCTGCAATCGCTGATCAGCAACCTTTCGCTGTATCAGGGTGAATTACTGCCAGGATTTTATGATGACTGGGTTGTTCTCGAGCGTGAACGGCTGCAAACCATCTTTGACGCAAAAATGGACCTGCTTCTGGATCAACTGGTTGCATCCGAACGCTGGATCGCAGTTCAGGAATGGGGTGAGCGTTGGCTATCGCTGAGCGGGGTGCGGGAACCGGCCTACCGTGCCCTGATGCTTGCCAGCGGGGTGAGGGGCGATATGGCGAGAGTCGGGTCGCTGTATCAGCGCTGTACGGACGAATTGATGGAAAACCTCGGTGTCGAGCCATCGGCCGAAACGCACGCATTATATGAAGGCCTGATAAAAGGCGCTAAGGTTTCTACGCGGTCAGCAAAATTTCTGTCTTCGGGGACGGTCACTTTTCTGTTTATGGATATTGAAGCCTCGACCCGTCTGCTTGGCAAGCTGAGCAAGGAATATGACAATATTCTGACCGATTATCACAACATCATTCTCGCGGCGATTGAAAAATGGCATGGGAAGGAACTGGACAGGCAAGGAGATTCGTTCTTTGTGAACTTTTCTCGCGCCCTGGATGCAGTTCAATGCGCTGCGGAGTTGCAGCGCGAGTTTACCGATCACATTTGGGCGGGAGAAGAGCCTGTTCGGGTACGAATGGGGTTGCATTCCGCTGAATCCCTGATCAACGCAAC